>JAJDDR010000612.1 GCA_029260255.1 Phycisphaerae bacterium | reverse complement strand
TATCGATGTCGCCGTTGAGCACGTTGATCGAGACAGCCAGATCCTCGGTTGTGACAGCCGTATCGTCATCGGCAACAGGCGGCACGTTTGGCGGCGGCGGTCCGTCGCTCGTCAAGGTGAGCGTATCGATGCGGGCAAACTCGCCCGCGTTGATCTGGCCCCTCACCTGAATGACGTCGCCGTCCTCCAGGCTGAGCGAGATGTCGCGGTTGACGAACGCATCGCTGCCGCCCGCTCCGTTCCACGTATCGACGACGGCGCCGTTGACGAGCAGCGCGTACTGCGACACGCCATCGGGTTCGTTGAAGTAGCGCACAGTCAGCGTGTAATCGCCGTCAACGCCATCGAATGTGCCGGTCGCGGTGCCGGGCGCATTGTAGTTGGTGCCGCGAATGATCTCGCCACCCGAAGCTGGCGCGTACTGGTTGACCTGATAGCCACCGGCAAGCGACAGCGATTCCGCTTCCGTCACGCCAACGGCAATGATCGGGCCGGTCGGCGGCGGCGGACCATCAGACGCCGTGACCGTCAAGCTGTCTACGCGGGCGAACTCGCCGTTGTTGATCAGCCCTGTGATCTGGATCGTGTCGCCTGTCTCGAGGCTTGCCGTTGCCACGCGGCTGACAAATGCGTTGTTGCCGCCCGTCCCGCTCCAGCTATCGACAACGAGGCCGTTGACCAGAAGTTGCCATTGCGAGACGCCATCAGGTTCGTTGAAGTAGCTGACATCGAGGTCATAGACGCCCTGCGCACCCGTGAACGTACCCGTGGCCGCGCCGGGAGACGAGAAGTTCGTGCCGCGGATAATTTCCCCGCCCGATGCAGGTGCGTAGGCGTTGACTTCGTATCCGCCGCTGAGCACGAGGTCTTCGGCCTCGTTAAGGCCGACGATGATCTGGCCCGGCGGTATCGCTTCAAACTGCAGATAGATCGGCGATGACACCGCACCGACCGGCAGGTCGTTGTTGGCCGGATCGATGATGCTGGCAACAAAGCCCAGCGGCAGCTCGTCTTCGCCGTCAAAATTATAGATCGGCACGCCGGAGAAATCGAACAACGAGGAGATGTCCTGAGGACCGCCCGTCAGGACGACATCGACAGTCTGGAATTCAACCGCGTTGTTGGCTGGGAAGTCGCTTGCGGCCAGAGCAGCAAGTTGCGCATCGAGCTGGGCAGCAAAGGACCCGGTGAAGTTGTTGTCTTCCGGCTGGATGAAGCCCTTCGCCAGAACGACACGTGCCGTTTCGCCCGCCGTTCCATCGATGATGATGGACGGGCCGGACTGATTGTAGGTGCCGACGCCACCCGCTGCGAGACCGTTCACGGTCAATGCAACCGTTGCCGGCGAAGCGGCAGGCACCTGCGTTGCAAGACCTTGCGCGCCTGCCTGGGTGTCATCGCCCTGAAGCTGGCCGGTTGCCGTCGTGCCGTCCGTGAACGTGACGGTGAAGGACGAGCCAATCAGCTCGGCACCCGAGATGCCGCCGATATCCCAGGCCGGGCTGGCACCCGAGTCCAGAATGCTCTTGACGGCGCCCGCGATGGAGTTGGGGTCCATGTCGACCGAGAAACCAAGTGTTTCGCCTGTCTCGAACCCGCCGTTGGTGTTCTGGTCGAACGTCAGCCTGAGGCCCTCGAACCCGGCCGTTCCTCCAGCTCCGATATACGATGCGGCGGAAGGCGCATTAACCCCCGTGCCGCCGTTCGTGTTGATCGTGAGCGGCTTGCCGAGCGTGTCACCGGCGATTCCGAACGGATCGAATACGCTGTCCGGGAACAGGGCGTTCGTGACGTCGATATCCACCTGGGCAATCGTCTTGTTGCCGGTGTTGGTGATCTGGAACGAATTGTTCCCGAAGTTGGAACCCTGGACGTTGTTGACGCCGAGCGTCACCGTCAGCACGGCCGATCCGTCACTGGCAGGCGGGGCATCGACACCGACAGACACGGTAGCGGTCGCGGTATTCCCGCCCGGATCGCTCACTGTGTACGAGAACGAATCCTGGCCGGTGAAGCCCGCCGCCGGCGTGTAGGTGAGGTCGCCGCCGAGCCCGATGCTGACCGTGCCGCCTTGCGCGGTTACACCGTTCGCACCATCAACGCCAGCCCCGGTGATCGCCAATTCGGCTGTGAGGTTGTCCTGATCGGTGTCGTTCGCCAGCAATTCGGCAGCAGTAATCACGACGGCCTGATCGAGACCGGTTTCTGCCGTATCACCCACAGCAACCGGAGCGAAGTCGTCTTCGGATACCGTGCCGGTTGCCGAGTTGGCTGTGAGGTCGGCGGAGATGCCTGATGGGCTGGTGACGGTCATGTCTGTAATTGAAACGGTCTCAGGACCATTGGCGAGATCATCGTTGGCGACATCAACCGTCAGTGTCGCTCCACCGCTGATGAACGTCACCTGTGCGGCCGTGGCAACGCCGTCCTGAAGGAAGGCGAGATCAACCGGGCCGTTGAGATCGGGCGGTCCCAGCAAAGCGAACGCTACCGCAGTCGTCCCAGCGTCGCCATTCTCGACAACAGTGGCATCGCTGATGGCAACAGTCGGTGCTTCGGCGTACTGCAGATAGATCGGCGAGGACACCGCGCCGACCGGCAGATCGTTGTTGGCCGGATCGATGATGCTGGCAACAAAGCCGAGCGGGAGTTGGTCTTCGCCTGCGAAGTCGTAGATCGGCACGCCGGAGAAATCGAACAGCGAGGAGATGTCCTGCGGCCCGCCCGTCAGAACGACGTCGACCGTTTGGAATTCAGCCGCGTTGTTGGCTGGGAAGCTGGTCGCCGCAAGCGCGGCAAGCTGAGCGTCCAACTGGGCGGCATAGGAACCGGTAAAGTTGTTGGATGTGGGCTGGATAAAGCCCTTGGCGAGCACGACGCGGGCTGTTTCGCCTGCCGTACCATCGATGATGACCGTCGGCCCGGTGGCATCGTATGTGCCAGCACCGCCGGCAGCGAGACCATTGACGCTCAATGCGACCGAAGTCGGAGATGCGGCCGGCACCTGAGTCGCTATGCCCTGAGCGCCCGCCTGGGAGTTGTCGCCTTGCAACTGTCCTGTCGCCGTCGTTCCGTCCGTGAAAGTGACAGTGAACGTGGAGCCGATCAGTTCGGCACCCGAGATGCCGCCGATGTCCCAGAACGGATTTGAGCCACTATCCAGGATGGCTTTGTTGGCACCGGCAATGGAATTCGGATCCATGTCGACCGAGAAGCCGACCGTTTCCCCGTTTTCAAAGCCGCCATTGACGTTTTCATCGAACGTCAACCGTAGGCCCTCAAACCCGGCGATCCCGCCCGCCCCGATATACGATGCGGCCGTGGGCGCATTGACCCCAGTGCCACCATTCGTGTTGATCGTGAGTTCCTTGCCGACCGTGTCGCCTGCAACTCCGAACGGGTCGAAAACGCTGTCTGGGAACAGGGCGTTCGTGACGTCGATATCGACCTGGGCGATCGTCTTGTTGCCGGTGTTGGAGATCTGGAAAGAATTGTTGCCGAAGTTCGAATCTTGAACGTCGCTGCCACCCGCCGTAATGGTGAGAACTGCAGCTCCGTCCTGTGCCGGAGGGGCTTCAACCGCGACGGAAACCGTTCCTGTTGATGTGTTTCCGCCAAGATCGCTCACTGTATATTCAAACGTGTCGGCACCACTGAAGCCCGCAGCCGGCGTGTAGGTGATGTCGCCGTTCACAGCCAGCGAAACGGTTCCGCCCTGCGACGTCAGTCCGCCAACTCCGCCGCCTGCCACGCTAAGCACGCTGAGATCGGTTGGGACGGTGTTGTCGGCGTCGGTGTCATTGGCCAACAACGTGCTAGCTGCAAAAACGAGCGCCTCGTCCTGCCCGGTCTCCACCGCATCGCTCACCGCGACAGGAGCAAAGTCGTCCTCGGTGACGGTGCCGTTGGCAGCATTTGCCGTCGAACTCGCAACAACGCCGGATGGGCTGGTCACGGCGAGATCCGTGATCGAGACGGTTTCCGTTCCGTTGGCCAGATCGTCATTGGTGACATCGACGCTGAGATTGCCCGCGCCGTTCGTGAACGTCACCTGCGCCGTTGAGGCTACCCCGCCGACGCTGAAGGCGAGATCAACAGGTCCGTTGAGATCCGAAGGGCCCGTCAGCGCAAACGAGACTACGGTGGTGCCAAGGTCGCCGCTTTCGACAATTGGAGCCGCATTGGCGATGGCAATGACGCCCGGAGGCGGCGTCACGTCGCGCACGACGATCCCGCTGACTTTGGCGTTGTCGGATGAACCGACGAACGAAATGTCGAGCGTCCCTGTATCGGCATCGTCATCCGGCGAGAACGTGCCGGGGACGTTGATAATTACGGGTTGATTGATGTTGCCGCCCGTAGTCGCCAGAATGTCGAGGTCATCGACCACCAGCTGGCCTTCGATGAACACGTCAAACACGCGGCCGCCGATACCGGTCCCGCCGCCATTGGGCAGGAAGATTTCAGCAAAGTAGAGTTCGACCGAGTAATCGCCCGAAAGAACGGGGATCGAATATTCCAGCGCAGCCGAACCCGATGCACCGCCATAGCGCTCGGTTTCATAAACCGTGCCATCGAAGGCCGGCTGCTGGCCGTTACCGGCATTGCCATCCGTGAACGTCGAGCCGTTGTCGAAGTGCGTGTCTGCAGAAAACGCAATGCCGTCCTGCGTCAGCGCCGGTCCGCCAGCGTTGATAGCGGCGACGATTGTTCCGGTCGGCGCAACTGCATCGACTTGGAATTCAAGCGTCGACGTCGTGGGCCCACCGTTCTGGCTCCACCAAAGCGTATA
Source organism: Phycisphaerae bacterium (assembly GCA_029260255.1). Taxonomy (GTDB): domain Bacteria; phylum Planctomycetota; class Phycisphaerae; order UBA1845; family UBA1845; genus OFTM285. The sequence goes on along the minus strand of JAJDDR010000612.1, from coordinate 2,206 downwards.
GGTTCCAGCCTGCAGCGGCGTTGGGAATCCAATCGTCGAGACACCGTTCTCGACGCTTCCGTCGCCAAGGCGCGAAAGCAGGTCCGCACCGACATCAAACTCGCCAAAGATCGCGCCGCCCAGAAGATTGGCAGGATTGGGGTTCGATGGATCTTCGGTGAACGTTGAGCCCGCCTGCAGTCCGAGGAACGCAGCATTCGCCTCACCAGGGTCGTAGTCGTCAAACCCGGTCAGCGTCACGGAACTGAGTTCGCTGCCTACCGGAACTTCGAACGTCAGGTAGTCGAAGTCGCGGTTGGGATCGCCTTCCTGAGTGGAAACGATCTCCGTCGAGCCGTTGCTAAGCGTGACAACTGTCGGGTTGAGGCGGTCGTCCGAGAAGTCGCCTCCGGCTGCCGCAACGCCATTCACGCTGTCATCGGGCAACGCAACCGATCCGCCCGCAACGATTTCGATGGCCGCAACGTGAGGGTTGTCGATGGCTTCTTTGCCGAACTCGATATTGAGTTCGCCGTCATTGACCTGCGCAATGAAGGACTGAACGCCGGTATTGTTCTGATAGGTCGCGTATGTGTCGAAGTCGTTGAGCACCAGACCGCCCTCGATGGACACGTCGAACACGCGCGAATTTGCCGACGAGTGGAAAAGCTCGTCGAAGTACAGATTGACGGTGTATGTCCCGTTTGCGACGGCGAACGCGTACCCGATATTATTGGGGTTTGCCAGCGTGCTGAATCGCTCGGTCAGGAACAGCTCATCGGGCGCACCGGTGGCATTCGTGCCAGGGCCAGATGGCGTGTTGTCGCCATAAGTGACGTCATCGCCGGTAACGCCGCGATCCACGAGGAACGGCGATGGTGTGCCGATCTGGGCTGATCCGTTGGCAGTCACAGCGGACTGGTCCGCCGTCCATGCCGGACCGCCGTAGTTGGCAGCGACTTCCGCGCCACCTGCGTTGACGCGATAGACGACGTCGCCAGGATTGATGACCGCATCGTTGGCTGCAATCGTCACGTTGGCACTTGAGGTTCCCAATTGCGCATTGGGGGACACGCCGGTCAGCACGACCGAGAAAGCTTCCGAACCCTCAGGCAGCGTATCGTTGATGATATCGATGAGGAACGTCACGTCCGACGAACTACCCGCGATAGTGACGGTGTCAGAATAAACGCCGGACTGAGCATCAAACGAAGACGTGCCCGAAGTGTAGGTGTAGTCCTCGTCGGCAACAGCAGTGCCCGGAACGATATCGAAGGATACCGTGACGCTTTCGCCGGCGGGAACCGTCGCGCTCGTCAGCAGCGAAATCTGGACCTGTCCGGCATCTTCCTGCACGTTCTGGTCGCCGCCAACGATGGAAACGCTTGGCAGCGTCGGACCGCCGCCGCCGATCTGAATGATCTCTATGCCGTTGACGAGCGGGTTCTCCACGCCGTGCTGGAATTCGATGTTCAATACACCGTCGTTGACGGTCACGAGGTTGGAGATCATCGCACCGACTTCGTTTCCAAACTGCGACGACAGATCGACGTCATTGAGGTTGGCTGGAACATTGCCCTCGATTGCGACGTCGAAGATGCGCTGGCCGGTGGCACCGGTTCCGCTGAAACCGTTCCCCATGAACAGGCGGACCTCATAGAGCCCCGCGGTCGGCACGTTGAACGCCCACTGCATTTCAGAACCGCCGGAATTATCCCAGCGTTCGGTGTCGAAGATTTCACCTGGCGTAGTGACAGCCACGGTCGGGCCTGGATCGACAGCCGCAAAGCCCGTGACATTGCCCGAGCCGGCGTCAGAAAGGAACGGGCTGGGTGACCCGCCGGTATCCGCGGTCCAGTTCGGCCCCCCGTCGATTGCCACGATTTCCGGGCCGCCCGCATTGACGCGATACAAAACCGTCGGCGAGGCATCACCCGTCGCGGTGATCTCGATGCCATCGAAGATCGCCTGGAAGGTATTGGCAGGCGATTGACCGTTGTTGGTGGAAAACAAGCCGACAGCGAGCCCCGTCGTCTGCCCGTTGACGGTATAATCGCCCTTGATCGCATCGAGAACCGCCGAGTTGGCGATCGAGAGTGCCGTGCCCGAAACGGTTGTGCTTCCCGTGGCGGTCTCATAGATCACGGTTGGCGTTGCCGTTTCCGCAGCGATGTCGATTTCGAAGCTGAGGAGGATCTTCTTCCCGTCCGCATCGTCGACGTTGAAG
>JAJDDR010000611.1 GCA_029260255.1 Phycisphaerae bacterium | reverse complement strand
GTTCCACCCGCCTTCTTCCTCGGTTGCGGCGGGTAGAACCCGCCCTACGGCACGTCCCTGACCAACGATGCCACAGAGAATGGTCACACCCCTCCCCCCGTCATTCCGAGTGTAACGAGGAATCTTGCCCGAGTGTGTTCTGAGCTGGATTCCTCACTGCGTTCGGAATGACAACGACACGAATTCCCCTCCCCGTCGCCACGCGCGTTCCGCTTTCTCTATTCACCGAAGAGTTCCTTGGGGTCGAGTTTCTTGAACAACAACTGCGGCTCGCCGAGCGCCGTGCCGTCAGCGAGCGGATCGGTCGCGCCGGACCAGGCGAGTGCCGAGTCATCCAGACGCAACATCGTGATACACTTTCGCGCGCTGACCGGCAGAAATGGCGCCATCAGCGTGGTCAGCGTGCGTGCCGTCTGAAGGCACACGTTGATCGCCCGCCCACAGGCTTCCATATCCGTCTTACGCGATCGGAACGGCGCCGTCGCGTCGAAGTAACCGTTCGCGTCGCGGGCCAGTTGCATGACCTTCGCGAGCGCCGCCTTGAACCGGCAGCGCTCCAGCTCGTCACCCACCGCCGCAACGGCCGCCTTGCATCGGTCGAGTTGCTCGGTGTCGACCGGTTCGCGCGTGCCGGACGGTGGCACTTTTCCGTCGAAGTACTTGTGGACGAAGGTCATCGTGCGGTTGAAGAAGTTGCCCAGGGCGTTGAGCAGCTCCGTGTTGTTCCGCGTCACGAAGTCGTCGAAATCGAACGCCACGCGCTGAGATTCCGGGGCGTTCGCCGTGAGGTAGTAACGCAGTGGATCCGCCTCGAACGTCTCGAGGTAGTCCTCGATCCAGACGGCCGTCCCGCGACTCTTGCTGATCTTCTCCTCCTCCTTGCCCGGGAACTTGATGTTCAGAAACGAGTTGGCCACCACGTTGGCAGGGAGCTGAAACTCGCCCGGCGCACCCTGGATCGAGTCGCTGTCGTGCGTGGCGAGCAGCATGGCCGGGAACGTCACCGCGTGGAAAATCGTGTTGTCCTCACCGATGAAATTGACGATCTTGCAATCGGGCGACTTCCACCACCGCTCGTACGCCTCCCACCCCTCGCCGCGATCCGCACAGAGCTTGGCGGTGAACGAGATGTACCCGATCGGAGCATCGAACCAGACATAGAGCACCTTGCCCGCAGCGTCCGGATCGTCAAGCGGAACGGGGACGCCCCAATCGAGATCGCGCGTCATGGCCCGCTCGCGAAGACCGCCTTCGTCGGGGGCCATCTGCCCCAGCGCGAAGTTCACGACGGTGGATCGCCAAGTGTCGCGCTTGGATTCGAGCCAGGTGCGCAGCCTGTCCTGGAGTTGGTCCAGCCGGAGGTACCAGTGAATCGTCTCGCGCGGCTCGGGCCGGCTGTCGCTCATGGTGCTGATCGGATCGATCAGCTCGAGCGCGTCGAGGCTCTTGCCGCAGTCCTCGCACTGATCTCCGAATGCGTTCGCGCTCTTGCAGTGCGGGCACGTCCCCTTCACGAACCGGTCGGGCAGGAACTGCTCCGCTTCGGTGTCGTAGAGCTGCTTGGTGGTGCGCTTGGTGAAGTAGTCCTTCGCGTGGATCGTGAGGAAGAACTCCCGGCTGATCTTCTCGTGCAGTTCGACGAACTCGGGCTGATGCGTTCCGCCGAAGATGTCGAACTCGATGCCGAGCCCGCAGAAGCTCGCCCGCTGCGAGGCATTGAAGAACGCGGTGAGCTCCTCCACGCTCCTGCCCTGCTCGCGCGCCGTCTTGACGGCCGCTACGCCGTTGTCGTCGCTGCCGCAGACGTAGCACACCTCCGCGCCGGTCGCCCGAAGGTAGCGCACGTAGATGTCCGCAGGCAGGTAGGCACCCGCGATATGCCCCACGTGCAATCGCCCGTTGGAGTAGGGTAACCCCGCCGTTATGAGAAACCGTCGTGTCGCCATGGTCGTCCTTGCACCTGAAGCGGAACTATCGCACTGTCTCAGCCAGAGGGCGTTTTTCCGAGCCCCGACCGTGAGGGAGGGGATACGCGGGGACGCGCTGCCACCGCTCCCTGACGGTCACGGCTCGGTTCAGGAAAACGTCGTCATTTCCGAGACACCACACCAACGCGTCAGGGCAGCATTCTAGCCGCGTGTGCGACGGGAACAACCGCCTGCGAAACCAGGCGTTGCGTCGAGCACGGGTACCCTGGACGCGGGATACCACGAGTTTCCGATTCGTGGCGGCTGCTGCCCTGGAGTGCTCAATTGATTGTTCGCACCGCCTGCGACCTTGAATCGCGGTACGCCAAGGGTTTACGATTGGACCGTGGATCGAACGGTCCTCCCGTCACAACCTGCAAAGGAGAATATGCCATGCGAAATTCCACCGCCTCCCTGACAATGTCCCTGTTGTTGTTCCTCACTGGAAACTCCGTCAATGCCCAAGTTCAGCCCGTCGGTCCGTTTGAAGGAGAACGCTCCGACGGGTTCGAAACCTACGGCATGCTCTTCGAACAATCCATCGATTTCTTCGAGGATGCCGTCACCGTGAGCACGACGTTTCCCGGTCCGAGCGTCTTCGTTCTGTTCTCCTCCACCTTCAACAGCGTCACCGTGACACCGCACACCGGCGGGTGGTTCATGGGCGTCGGCGCACCGGCGATCTGGAACTTTCACACGCCCGTGCAGAAGTTCGGCGGATACTTCGCCACCAACAGCGGCGGCGCCGACGCGACCGTCGAGTTCTTCGACACCAACGACGATCTCATCGCGACGACGATCGCGAGGATCAACGTGATATCGCCATCCTGGACGTGGAACGGGTGGACATCGAGTGTCCCCATAGCACGCATCAAGATGACAGGCAACGGCACGGGCGGCGGGTTCATCGACTTCGATGACGCGCAACTGACATTCGCCGACGAGCCGCAGCCGCCACAGGCCGTACCGTTCGCTTCGGCGGGCGCGTATGCTGCTCTGGCATGTATCCTGTTTGTCGCCGGTGCGCGGCGTGTCCGGCGTGGTGACGCGGGGCGACCCTCTGTGTAACCGGCGAACGTGTGACGGCGAGGTTGCCGCTGTCCGGGGCGCAGGGGACGCGCACCAACGCGGCCGGCAGGTCGCGAGCTTGCGACTTTTGGTTCTCGGTGAGCCGGCCCCGGGTCACTCGTCGTCGGCGATGAGCGGCTGACCGCCGCTGCCGTTGCGTGGGATGGACCGACCGGCCGGCGCAATGCCGAGAAGGTCGAGTGCGTCGCGCTCGACAATGCCGCGAAGTTGCTCGCGCGGGATCGACGGCAGGCTGGTGCCGTTCACCATGTGGTTGATGCCGTACAGCGCTTCGATGCAGTGCGCCGCGCTGGTGTACGGGAAACCACTGCCGAACAGGAGCTTGTGCATGACGCCGTGCTGATGGGCATCGAGCAGCGCCTGGTAAGCACCCCAAGGCTGGTGCAGAACCCAACTGACATCGGAGTACACGTTGGGGTGCTTCGCCAGAAGGGCGATCGTCTCCTGCATCCACGGGTAGCCCATGTGGGCGATGATTACCCTGAGCCCGGGAAACTCCCGCGCCACCTCGTCCAGCAGAACCGGCTGACCGTACTGAAGGACGCACTCGCGGCTGTTGCGCACGCCGCTGTGGAACAGGACCGGCAGCTGCAACTCGGCCATGGCTTCGTAGCACGCCTTGGCATTCGTGTGGCAAGGATGAAAGTTCTGAGCAGCCGGAGACAGCGCGACGCCACGCATGCCCAGGTCATCACGGGCATGCCGCATCTGGCGGACGGCCTCGCCGGGGTCCGTCGGGTCGATACCGGCGAAACCGATCAGTCGTTCCGGATCCTGTCGCACGTAGTCGGCCACGAGGCGGTCGGGGATCTCTGCTCCGAGGTACGGACTCTTGAACCCGACCACGATGCTCTTGTCGACCGGCTCACTAGCCGTCTTGTGCGCCTCGGCGCCCGCGCGACTGGGAGGATGGTCGCCAGGCCGATGGTGCTTGCCGGGGGGCGCGACACGCCAGGAACCATCACGCCCGAGCTGCGCGGGAGAATCCCAAATACAGGTGTAGCAGTCAACGATCATCGGCCAATGGCGCGGAGTCCGCGCGCTTCCATCTTCTTTCCCGTCGCGGACCCCACGGCGGATATCGCATCCGAAAGGTCAGCGCGTCGGGTACCCTTCTAATGAGGACGCGACCGGCGGTCAAGCGCGGAGTCGGCGCCGGGGCGGACGCCATACCCCACCGGTGTTCGCCGAAAGCGTCACGGACCTCCAGTGGCCCGTTCGCGGGACGCGTGCCCGCAAGGCGGCGGCCGCTCACGTTGTTGCACACTGCGCTCTCACCGATCAGCATCAGGGTGCGTGACCGTTTCGGCGGGTGCCACTGGCAGCTTGTCTGCCAGTGCGTACGCCCCACGCGCCCGCCTGTGTGACCACACGGGCGGACAAGCCGCCCGTGGCACCCAAAATCGATTGCCGCCAATACGGTCACGCGCCCTCAGCATCATGCGGGGCGGTCGCGCTATTGTGCGAGCGCATCAAATCGCTAGAATCACCTCGCGTTTCCGAGTGGTTTTTCCTGACCGCGGCGGACGGCGTGCGTCCAACCGGGTTACGACATTTGTCATGAGCAACGGGTGATGGTGGTTCTCTACACCGATGGTGCCTGCAGCGGGAACCCCGGACCCGGTGGGTGGGCGTACCTGATCAAGGACGCCAGCGGAGCGGAACTGGCACGGGCGTCCGGGGGCGATCCCGCTACCACGAACAACAAGATGGAGCTGACCGCGGTCATCGAAGGCCTGATGACGCTCGACGAGCGCGCGGCCGTGCGGGTCGTGACGGATAGCCAGTATGTCAGCAAGGGAATGACCGAGTGGGTTAAGGGGTGGATCCGCAACGATTGGATGCGTGGTAGCGGTCGCAACAAAGAACCAGTCAAGAACGTGGACCTTTGGCGGAAGCTCGTCACAGAGTGTGCGCGGCTTGAAGTGACATTCGCTCATATCCGGGGGCATGCCGGGCATCCGGAGAACGAGGAATGTGACCGAATGGCCGTTGCCGCCACCCAGGCGGTGCGTTTTTCGGAGTGAATCCGCTATAATCCCAAGCGCGTGGTGCCGTGGGTGCAGGTGTGGCTGTAGCTGTAGGTGTGGCACCGGTTTCCAACCGGTGATCCATTACCCACCGGTTGGAAACCGGTGCCACACTCTCAAGTGCCACACTGTAGGTGGCACGCGGCGATGCTGATGAGCGATCCGAACGAACAACGTCCGAAGCTCAGGCCTCTCGAGGCTTTTCCCGTTGCCGATGGGACAGAGCCGATGTTCGCCCTGCGCGATCCAAGCGGCCTCGCCGAGCAGACGCTGACCGTCTCCGAGCCGGCGATGTTCATTCTGATGCACTTCGATGGCACCAACACGCTCGACGAAGTGGCGGACGCGTTTGAAACCCGTTTCGGGCAGCCCGTGGGGCGCGAATCGCTTGGCGAGATGGTTGCGAAGCTCGGCGCGGGGCTGATGCTCGAGGGTCCCGAGTTCGACGCACACATGCGTGTAATGGTCACGGCATATCGCGACGGGCGAGTTCGACCGGCGTGCTACGGGGACGCACTCGGCACGCGCGAGGAGGTCAGCACCCTGCTCGCGGAGATGATCCCGCCGAGCAACGGAACTTCGTCCCCCAGTCGCAATGTTGTCGGGTTGATTGCCCCGCACCTGGACTATCCGCGTGGTTGGCCGTGCTACGGCGATGCGTACGGCGCCCTTCACGGCAGGCCCGTCCCGCGGCGCGTGTGCGTGCTGGGGACGAACCACTTCGGTCAAGGCACGTCGGTGGTAGCAACATCGAAGGCGTTCGAGACGCCGCTCGGTGTGACGGAAGTCGATCACGTGTTCCTCAAGCGCGTGCGAGACGCATCTGGTTACGACCTGTGCGAGCACGAGTTCGACCACCGGCGAGAGCACTCCGTCGAGTTGCAGGTCATGTGTTTGCAGCACGTGTTCGGCGTCGACTCGTTCCAGATCGTTCCGTTGCTCTGCCACGACCCGACGGGACCGGCCGGCACGAAACCCTACGACGGTCGCGGGGTCGATCTGCGGCATTTCGCCGACGTCCTCGCCGCGGCGATGGCCGACGACGGCGAGGACACGCTTCTCGTCGCCGGTGCGGACCTGAGCCACGTCGGATCGCAGTTCGGCGATCGGTTCGCGTTGGACGAGGCGTTTCTCAAATCCGTCGAGCGCCGGGACCTCGACGCGTTGGGACGCCTTGAGTCATCGGATGCGGACGGTTTCGTGAAGCTGCTCGCCGATGCCGAGAACCCGACGCGCATGTGCAGTGCCGGGTGCATGTTCGTCGTCGGGCGCGTGCTTCAGGGTGCAACGCCGAAGATGTTGCGGTACCATCAGGCCTTCACGGAAGAACAGCAGATCTGCGTGAGCTGCGCCGCGATGACCTACGTGCGATAGGCTTCATGCCTTTGTCCTCCTTTCAAGTCGATGTGATCACCGGGCGTGGTGGCGCGTGGACGGTGCCGGTGCGGTGGATCCTGTCGGCAGCGGAGGTCGGCTACGAATGGGCGGTCTCGCGGCGCAATCGGCAGTTCGACAGCGGCGCGCGCGAGGTGATGCGCTTGCCGGTGCCGGTGATCAGCGTCGGAAACATCACCGCCGGCGGTACGGGCAAGACGCCGCTGGTCATCGACCTGACGCGACGACTCGTGCGGTGCGGGCGCAAGCCGGCCGTCGTGTCCAGAGGGTACAAGTCGGCCAACGGCACGTTGGGCGATGAACTGGCGATGGTGTCCGAGCGGGTCCCCGAGGCCATCTGCGTCGCGTCACCGGATCGCGTTGCCGGTGGCCACGACGCGGTCAGCCGGGGCGCGGACGTGATCGTCTTGGACGACGCCTTTCAACACCGCCGCGTGGCGCGCGATCTGGACATCGTCGTCGTGGACGCGACCAACCCGTTCGGATATGAGCGGTTACTGCCGCGCGGGCGGCTGCGCGAGCCGGTCGCTCAGCTGCGACGGGCGGGTCTGATCGTCATATCGCGCGCCGATCTGGTTGACGAGCGCGCTCTGTCCGTTTTGACGGAGCGCGTTCGGTCGATCGCGCCCCTCGCGATCTGTCGCCACCGCGCGCTGCGCCTGACCGACCTGACCGGTGTCACGTGTGAGGCCACCTATCGGCGGGCGATCCTCATGTCGGCGATCGGCAATCCGGCATCGTTTGCGGAAACGGCGTCGCGCATGGGAATCGAGCCGGTGTCGCAGTGTCTGTGGCCGGATCATCACGAGTACGTTGCGGCGGATGTTGATCGCGTGGCCCGCGCCGGGCGACGCGTGCAGCACGATGTAGTGTTGACCACGCAGAAGGACGCGGTCAAGTTGCGGGAGCTGGATGTGTCCGTCATCGAACCGGTACGCGTGGTCGAGATCGACGTCGCCTTCGTTGACGATGGCGAGCGGACCATTGAAACGAGTTTGGATGGAGTGCTTTCGGGTTGAAGGTCGACGCGCTCATTCTTGGAGGGGGTGCCGCCGGGCTGTGGCTACTCGACGAGCTTGTCCGGAGCGGGTTTCACGTCGTGCTGATCGAGAATTCGGCGCTGGGAACGGGGCAGACCATCGCGACTCAGGGGATCGTCCACGGCGGGTTGAAATACGCGATCACGGGTACGCAGGACGCGTCGGTGACGGCCATTCGCAAGATGCCCGAGTTGTGGCGCGACTGCATCGCCGGTCGCCGCCTGCCCGATCTTGGCGAGACGCGCGTACGCAGCGATTACTGCTGGATGTGGCGGACGGCGTCGTTGAAGTCCACCCTGGGGATGGTCGGCGCGCGCGCGGGATTGCGATCGATGGTCGAGAAGGTCGCGGCGCGAGATCGCCCGGCGGCGCTGCAGGAGTGCCCCGGCGATGTGTTTCGTCTGAGCGAACAGGTCATCGATCCGGAGAGTTTTCTGCACGCGCTCGCCGCGCGGCATCAACAGCGCCTGCTGCGCGCCGACGATGACGCCGTCGAGTTCGTGACCACCGCCCCGGGCGTTGTCCACGTCGTGCGGCTGACCGACGCTCGGCGCGGCGATCATCTGGACCTGCGGGCGAAGCACGTCATCCTCACGGCCGGTGCCGGTAATGCAAAGTTGCGCGAGCGGGTGGGATTGGGTGAAGGCGTCATGCAGCGCCGCCCGTTGCACATGGTGTTGTTGCGCGGCAATCTTCCGGAACTTTATGGTCACTGCATCGACGGGGCGCACACCCGGATCACCGCCACATCCGCCGTCGATTCTTGCGGGCGGCGCGTCTGGCAGATCGGCGGACAGGTTGCCGAGGACGGCGTTGCCATGGACGCACCCACGCTCATCAAGCACACGCACGCAGAGTTGATCGCGGTGCTGCCCGGCGTGGATCTCTCCGGCGTTGAGTGGTCGACCTACAGGGTCGATCGCGCCGAGATCGAGACGCCGCGCGGCGCTCGACCGGCCGGTCCGGTGGCGAAGCTGGAGGGCAACGTTATCACCGCCTGGCCGACGAAGCTTGCCCTGTGTCCGCACCTCGCTATGCTGGTTCGAGATCTTCTGCCCCGATCGATGACCCACGACCCGACGGACCTGCGGACACTGGAGCGATGGGCACGACCTGCGATCGCAACGCTGCCTTGGGAAACAGAGAGACAATGGGTGACACTCCAGAATCGCTGAGCCCGATCGGTTTCGGCGCGTTCAAGATCGGGCGAAACACGGGCACCAAGTACGCGGGCGAATACGCACTGCCGGACAGTACGGCCGTCAGCCGTTTGCTCAACGGCGTTCTGGACCTCGGCGTGAATCTGATCGACACGGCGCCGGCGTACGGCGCGAGTGAGGAACGTATCGGTGCTGCAATCTCCCACCGGCGCGCTGAGTTTGCACTGTCGACCAAGGTCGGCGAAACGTTCGAGGACGGACAGTCCAGCTTCGATTTCTCGGCGGCGGCGGTGCGAAACAGCGTCCAACGGAGCCTGCGGCGGCTGCGTACCGAAGCGGTTGATTTCCTGTTCGTACACGCGAGCCGGGATGATTCACGCATCCTGAGCGAGACCGATGTGGTGCCCGCTCTGCAAAAATGTCGTGACGACGGGCTGACCAGGCGAATAGGATTCTCCGGATACACGGCCGAAGCGTTCGGAGCGGCCCTGCCGTGGGCGGACGCGATCATGGTGGAGTACCATCTGGAGGACCGATCGCTGGAGCCGATCATGGCACAAGCGGCGGATCAGTCGATTTCCGTGATCGTCAAGAAGGGGCTCGCCTCGGGGCGACTGCCGGCGGCGGAAGCGGTGCGGTTCGTGTTGACCAACCCGGCTGTGGCCAGCCTGATTGTGGGCAGCCTCGAAGTAGAGCACATCGCCGCCAACTGCCGCGTCGCGTCCGAGGTCCGGGTGGGAATGCCATGAGTCGTCCCGCAGTTTT
>JAJDDR010000062.1 GCA_029260255.1 Phycisphaerae bacterium | reverse complement strand
CGGGGCCGCTGGATTCTCGCCGATTCCACCGAGACTTGTATTAAAGCAACAGCGGAATTCTGCGCGGAACATCTCTTTCTCGCACAAGAAGCCTCTTGTTGAGCGAAAAACGCCTGTTTTGTGTCCAAATTGGATGAGGCTTGACACATTCGCCGATCGACTATATAGCCATAGTTGTCTGGATGAAGTCGTTGGACATGCTTTCACTTACGAGCGAATACGCACTGCGAGCGATGGTTTACCTGACGCAGCGAAAGGACGAATGGCCGATCCCAGGCCGGCAGATCGCCGCGGACACCGGGATTCCCCGCAAGTACCTGCTTTCTATTCTGAGCACGCTGGTCCGGGCCAAGATTCTCGATTCGTCGCCGGGACGCGGCGGCGGGTTTTCGCTGGCCCGGTCGCCTCGCGAAGTCATGCTCTTCGAGGTGCTCGCCCCGCTCGAACAATCTCTCGGAACTCGACGTTCATGCCCGTTTGGCAACGGGCCTTGCAATGAAGACGATCCGTGCCCCGCTCATGACCGGTGGAGGCGCGTGCGCGAAGAGTACTCTCGGTTTCTCGAAGAGACGTCGGTGCATGCCGCCGCGTTCGTGGGGCGTGATCAACACGACGCGGGTGAGATATGAAGGAAAGAGCGATGAGTGACTCCTGTCACGCGGCGAACAAGCTGTGGCCAACCCGACTTGGCGCAGCCCTCATGATGCTGATCGTTGTGCTGCCGCGCGGGGCGGCGGGTCAGGAGACTGCGGCGTTTTTCAAGCAGAATTGCTACAGCTGCCACACGATTGGCGGCGGGCGGCTCGTGGGTCCCGACCTGAAGGACGTAGCGGAGCGCAAGGAGCGCGACTGGCTTGTCCGTTTCATGCTGAACCCGCAGGCCATGATCGATCGGGGAGACCCCTACGCCAAACAGATCCTCGGCGAAGCGCGCGGCGTGGTGATGGCACAGGTTGCGGGACTCACCCGCGATCGTGCCCATCTCCTTCTTGATCTGATTGAAGTCGAGTCCGCGTTGGAGAAGTCGCAGTTCGAAGGCGTCAAGTTCAGCGATCGCCCGTTCACCGTCCAGGACGTGGAGACGGGCTTGCAGATATTCAAGGGGCTCACGCCGCTGACGAACGGCGGTCCCTCGTGCATTTCCTGCCATACCGTTCGCGGACTGGGGTTGCTCGGCGGTGGACGGTTGGGGGTGGACTTGACCAAGGTGTCGGAGCGGGTTGGCGGTCGCAAGCCCCTCTCCGCGTGGCTGGTCAGCCCCGCCACGACCACGATGGCGCCGGTGTTCAAAGAGCATCCAATGGAGCCCGAGGAGATTCTCTCGCTGGTGGCGTTCTTCGAAGATTCCGCGAAGCGGGTCGGCGACGACAATTCGGTCGCTCCGCTTACGTTTTTCCTGATCGGTTTGGGGGGCATGGTCCTGGTCCTTGGGCTGTTTGATTCGCTCTGGAAGGACCGGTTTCGTGCCGTGCGCCGCCCGCTGGTGTCCGGCGGTGAGATAAGGACTGACGCATGAGCAATACAGCTGCAAAAAGCTGGATCAAAGATGAAGTAGCGCCGAAGTCGCGCGGTTGGGAGGAGTTCTACCGCAACCGCTGGCAGCACGACAAGGTCGTTCGCAGCACGCACGGCGTGAACTGTACCGGCGGATGTTCGTGGGCGATCTACGTGAAGAACGGCATCGTCACGTGGGAGATGCAGCAGTTGGATTACCCGAAGCTGGAAGCGGGAATCCCGCCGTACGAGCCACGTGGTTGCCAGCGCGGCATCTCGTTCTCCTGGTACCTCTACAGTCCGTTGCGGGTGAAGTATCCGTATATGCGCGGCGCACTCCTGGATCTCTGGAGGAAGGCGCGCGGTGCGCACGTCGATGCCGTCGACGCATGGGCGTCGCTGGTCGAGAACCCCGAATCCCGGAAGCGCTGGCAGCGCGCACGCGGCAAGGGTGGTTTCCGCCGCAGCGACTGGGACACCGTCCTCGAACTGATGGCGGCGGCCAACATCTACACGATCAAGAAGTACGGTCCCGACCGGGTCAGCGGTTTTTCGCCCATTCCGGCGATGTCGATGATCAGCTACGCCAGCGGGGCGCGCATGCTCCAACTCATGGGCGGCGTTTCGCTGTCCTTCTACGATTGGTACTGTGACCTCCCGCCCGCTTCGCCGGAAACGTGGGGCGAGCAGACCGACGTTCAGGAGTCGGCCGACTGGTACAACGCCAAGATGCTGGCCGTCATGGGTTCGAACCTGAACATGACACGAACGCCCGACTGCCACTTCGCCGCCGAGGCGCGGCACAACGGTTCGAAGATGTGGGTGTTCGCGCCGGACTTCAATCAGGTCGCCAAGTACGCTGACGAGTGGGTGGCGATCAATGCCGGTCAGGACGGGGCCTGGTGGATGGCGGTCAACCATGTGCTGCTCAAGGAGTTTCACCACGAGAAACAGGTCCCGTATTTCCTGAACTACACGAAGAAGTACACCGACTCGCCGATGCTCGTGGAGATCACGAAGGGCGACGGGGTCCACCTTGCCGGTAAGCTGCTCCGCGCGGCGCGAATTGAGCCCTACAAGGATACGGAACACCCCGACTGGAAGTTCCTCATGTGGGACGCGAAGGAAAAGCGTCCCAAGATGCCCTTGGGTTCGGTCGGTCACCGCTGGGGCAGTGAGAAGGGCAAGTGGAACCTCGAGCTGAAGGACGCTCAGGACGGAAGCGAGATCGACCCGGTTTTGACGTTCCTCGATGATCACGATGAGGTCGTCGCCGTCGAGTTCGACGACTTCGGTGAGGGCACTTCACTGAAACGCGGTGTACCCGTCAAGAAGATCGCGACCACTGACGGCAAGACCGTTCTCGTCGCGACAGTCTACGACCTTCTCATGGCACAGTACGGCGTGCCCCGCGGACTGAGCGGGGAGTACCCTGCGAGCTACGACGACGACATGCCGTACACCCCCGCGTGGGCGGAGAAGTACACCGGCATGGGGCGGCAGATGGTCACGCGCTTCGCCCGCGAGTGGGGTACGACCGCCGAACTCACCAACGGCCGATGCACGATCATCATCGGCGCCGGCATCAATCACTGGTACCACAACAACCTCATGTACCGCGCCGGGATTCACGCGCTGATGTTCTGCGGATGCGTGGGCGTCAACGGCGGCGGGCTGGCGCACTACGTCGGACAGGAGAAGCTTGCGCCGGCGGAACCCTGGGGCGCCATCGCGCTGGGCAAGGACTGGTACCCGGCCGCACGTCTTCAGAATGCCCCGAGTTGGCACTACGTGCATAGCGACCAGTGGCGCTACGAGAAGTCATTCACGGACTACCACACTGTTCCGAAACGGAGCGAGGGCGGTCCGATGACGAGCGGCCACACGATGGACATACAGGTCCAGGCCGTTCGGAATGGTTGGCTGCCGTTCTACCCGCAGTTCGAGAAGAACCCGATCGAAATCGTCAAAGAGGCCGAAGAGGCCGGGGCGAAGGACGACACCGAGATCGTCCAGTACGTCGTCAATCAACTCAAGGAACGGAAGCTGAAGTTCTCCGTCGAGGACCCCGACGCTCCGGAGAACTGGCCTCGCATCTGGTACATTTGGCGCGGCAACGCGTTGATGTCGAGCGCGAAGGGGCACGAGTACTTTCTGAAGCACTATCTCGGAACGCACAGCAACACCGTCGCGGAAGACCTGGCCGGCGATTCCGTCAAGGAGGTCGCTTGGCACGAAGACGCGCCGCAGGGCAAGATGGACCTGGTCGTCGACCTGAACTTCCGAATGGACACCTCGGCGTTGTACTCGGACATCGTGTTGCCGGCCGCGACCTGGTACGAGAAGGCCGATCTAAACTCGACGGACATGCACAGCTTCATTCACCCCCTGACGCCGGCGGTTCCGCCGTCGTGGGAGTCGAAGAGCGACTGGGCGATTTTCCGTGCGCTGTCGAAGAAGTTTTCCGAGTTGGCTGAGAAGCACTTCCCCGAGCCGGTCAGGGATCTGGTTACCGTCCCGCTGCTGCACGACACGCCGGCTGAGATCTCTCAGCCGGATATCAAGGACTGGATCACGGGCGAGATCGACGCGATCCCGGGCAAGACCATGCCCGGAATGAAGGTGGTCACGCGCGACTACAAGAACCTGTACAACCAGTTCATCTCGTTCGGCCCGCTGCCGCGCGCCGGCGGGCTCGGCGCGCACGGTACGCACTACGAAATACAGGACGTTCACGACGAGTACCTGGAGCGTCTGCCCACCGTCGAGTGGGGCGGCAACAAGCATCTGTCGATCGAGCGCGACGAAGACTGTTGCAACGTCATTCTCAAGCTGGCCACGGTGACGAACGGCGAACTGGCCTATCGTTCCTACAAGAATATGGAGGAAAAGGTCGGTTTGCCGCTGGCGCATCTGGCCGAGCGCACGCGCAGCGTCGAGACGGACTATGAGGAACTGCAAAAGGGTCCGCTCCGGTTCGTGAACAGTCCGATGTGGTCCGGCTTGCTGAATGACGGACGCCCCTATTCGGCGTTCACTTACAATGTGGAGTGCATGGTTCCGTGGCGCACTCTGACGGGGCGCCAGCATTTCTATCTGGATCACACCGGCTATCTGGCGTTCGGTGAGCATCTGCCGACCTACAAGCCCAAGCCGTTGCCGACACAGTACGCCGACATGAAATTCACGGATGCGGGCGGCGATACGATGATGCTGAACTATCTGACGCCGCACGGAAAGTGGCACATCCACTCGACGTACGGCGACAACGAGCGCATGTCGACGCTGTCTCGCGGCGTGGAGCCGTTGTGGATGAACGAGAAGGATGCCGAGAAACTCGGTATCGTCGACAACGACTGGGTAGAGGTTTTCAATGACCACGGCGTTGTTGTGACGCGTGCGGTAGTGAGCGCGCGACTGCCCAAGGGGATTTGTATACAGTACCACTCGCCGGAGCGGACCTGTTCGGTTCCGAAGTCGCCGAAGCGCGGCTACCGTCGCGCCGGCGGGCACAACAGTCTGATTCGTACCCGTCTGAAACCGACGTTAATGGTCGGTGGCTACGGACAGTTTACCTATCACTTCAACTACTGGGGTCCAACGGGCGTCAACCGGGATACGCATATCCTGGTTCGCAAGTGTCCGGACTTGAAGTGGTGAGGTAAGGAGCTAGCTGATGAACGTTCGCTCACAAGTATCGATGGTGTTCCATCTCGACAAGTGCATCGGTTGCCACACGTGCAGCATCGCCTGCAAGAACATTTGGACTGACCGCAAGGGCACGGACTACATGTGGTGGAACAACGTCGAGACCAAGCCGGGTACCGGCTTTCCGACGCGGTGGGAAGATCAGGAAAAGTACAAGGGCGGCTGGGAAAAGAAAAACGGATCGGTCAACCTGAGGTCCACCGACAAGAAGCGAATCGTCCTGAACATCTTCCACAATCCGCACATGCCCAGCATGGACGACTACTACGAGCCCTGGACCTACGACTATCAGAACCTGTTCAACGCGCCCGAAGGTCCCGATCAGCCGACCGCCATGCCGATCTCGAAGGTGACGGGCCAGCACATCGACATCGAAGCGGGACCAAACTGGGACGACGACCTCGGGGGTTCTCCGATCTACGCCGAGAACGATCCGAACCTCGACGGTCTGAGCGACGACCAGCGTCAACAGTTGTTCGCGATCGAACGGCTCGTGATGTTCTACTTTCCACGCATCTGCAACCACTGCCTGAACCCTGCTTGCGTGGCATCGTGCCCTTCGGGCGCTCTGTACAAGCGCGGCGAGGACGGCATCGTTCTTATCGACCAGAAGAAGTGCCGTGCGTGGCGGTCTTGTGTGGCTGCGTGCCCCTACAAGAAAACGTATTTCAACTGGTACACGGGCAAGAGCGAGAAATGCATTCTCTGCTTCCCGCGTGTCGAGACCGGACAGGCACCGGCCTGCTTCCACTCGTGCGTCGGGCGGATTCGGTACCTGGGCGTCTTGCTGTACGACGCCGACAGGATTGAGGAGGTTGCGAACCTCCCCGTCGAAGAGTTGATCGAGGGTCATCGGTCGCTGGTGCTCGATCCGCACCAGGCGGACGTGATCGCCGCCGCTCAGCGTAACGGCGTTCATGATTCGGTGATCGCCTCGGCCCAGGAATCCCCGGTGTACAAGTTCGTCAAGGAATGGCGCATTGCGCTGCCGCCGCACATCGAGTACCGGACGATGCCCATGCTGTACTACGTCCCGCCGATGTCGCCGGTCATGTCCGTGCGCACCGAGGAAACTCTGGAGCACGTCAGCGACGATCTCTTCCACGACATCGAGCAGGCCCGCGTTCCCATGAAGTTCCTGGCCAACCTCTTCGGAGGTGGGCACGAGGCCAAGGTCGT
>JAJDDR010000610.1 GCA_029260255.1 Phycisphaerae bacterium | reverse complement strand
TGATCCAGATGCAGACCATGGTCGATGTCGCGGACAACACCGGAGCCAAGGTGGCTCAGGTGATCACCGTGCTCGGCGGCAGCACCGCCCGTCGGGGTAAGAAGAAGCTCAAGACGGCCGGCGTCGGCGATATCGTCGTCGTCACGGTGAAGAAGGCGCTTCCCAACAGCGATTTCACCGGGGGCTCGAGTCGCAAGGATCGGGCGACGCGCCGCAAGGCGAAGGGCGTGGTCGTTCGCGTGAACCGCGCCATGCGGAGGCCTGACGGGAGTTACGTGCGGTTCGATCGTAACGCGGTCGTACTCCTGGATGCCAACAACGAGCCACGGGGTACGCGAATTTTCGGGGCGGTTGCACGTGAGTTGCGCGAGCGGGGATTCATGAAGATCATCTCGCTCGCAGAGGAAGTGGTTTAGTGTCAATACGCCGGCGATTGGAGCCGGCGGTTCTGTGTACGGCGGTAGAATCTGATGGCGAGTAAGATTTGTCGTGACGACATCGTCGAGGTCATCAGCGGTGACCACAAAGGCGCCCGCGGTAAGGTGCTCCGGATTGATTTGGAGCGAGGCGTCGTGTTCGTCGAAGGCGTTAACCTGGTCTATCGCCACGTGCGGCCTTCGCGGAAGAACCCGCAGGGCGGCCGTCTTCAAAAGGAAGCGCCGATCCACGTCTCGAACGTCCTCCCCTTCGACCCCAAAGCGGGGCGCGGATTGCGGGTACGCTTCGAGGTGGACCGCGACGATCAGGGAGCGGTCACTGAAAAGCGCCGCGTGACGTCGGCCGGAACGGTGCTCGGTGTGGTGTCGCGGAGGTCCGCGAATTAACTCACGGGTCGATTGATCATGGCACGTTTGATGGAAAAATACTACGCCGAGATACAGGAATCGCTGGGCGATCAACTCGGCGTCAAGAACAAGCTGGCGATCCCGCGCCTGTCGAAGGTCGTGGTCTCGATGGGCCTGGGCAAGGCGATTTCGGAGAAGAAGCGCCTGGAAGCGGCCACCAAGGACCTCGGGCGCATCACCGGGCAGAAGCCGGCGATCTGCCGGGCGCGCAAGAGCGTGTCGAACTTCAAGCTCCGGGAAGGTTACGAGATCGGCGCAAAGGTGACCCTGCGTGGTCGGCGCATGTACGAGTTCGTCGACCGCCTGATCAACGTGGCCGTCCCGCGTACACGCGACTTCCGCGGGCTGAGTCCGACCAGTTTCGATGGCCACGGGAACTACTCTATGGGCATCGCCGATCAGACGATTTTTCCGGAGATCGATCTGGACAAGGTCGAGTTTTTTCAGGGCATGAACGTGACGTTCGTCACGACGGGCAAGAGCGACGCCGACGCCCGCGCGTTGCTCGTGATGATGGGGATGCCGTTCCGCCACACGGAGGAGGGGCAACAGGACTGATATGGCGACGACGGCTTGGATTTACAAGGCGAAGCAGCCCCCGAAGTTCAGCTCTCGCACCGTGCGGCGCTGTGAGCGCTGCGGACGGTCGCGGGCGGTTTATCGCAAGTTTCGGTTGTGCAGAATCTGTTTCCGCGAGTTGGCGCACATGGGGATGATCCCGGGCGTCAAGAAGGCCAGTTGGTAGCCGGCGGGTCGCCGTGTTCCGGCGATCGTGCGGGCGCAGGTTTCGCGAAAGGTTTGACGAACGATGTGGAGTGATCCAATCGCCGACATGCTGACCCGCATTCGCAACGGCACGCGGGCGCGTAAGGCTGAGGTGTGGATACCGTCCTCGAAAGTCAAGGTCGGAATCGCCGAAGTTCTCAAGAGCGAGGGCTACGTGCAAGATTTCGACTTTATCGAGGACACGCGGCAGGGGCAGCTTCGGGTGACGCTCAAGTACAGCCGGTTCGGCGAGCAGGTCATCCACTCCATCCGCCGGGCCTCGCGTCCCGGATGTCGCCGGTACGTCGGCACCGAAGGCCTGCCGAGTGTCTTGGACGGGCTGGGTATCGCCATCGTGTCGACCAGCCAGGGTGTGCTGAGTGATCGGGAGTGCCGTCACCGTCGCGTCGGCGGCGAGTTGCTCTGTACGGTCTACTAGACCGCTTGTTTGGGATTTGGATGCGATGTCACGGATAGGTAAGAAACCGATCACCGTGCCGAGCGGCGTGAATGTGGCCGTCAGCGGTTGCAAGGTGGATGTCTCCGGCCCGCTCGGTAAGCTGAGTTGGTCCGTTCCCGCCGCCGTCGCCGTTGCCGAATCGGACGACAAGAAGTGCGTGGTGGTGAGTCGCGCGTCGGAACGGAAAGATGCGAGCGCCATGCAGGGATTGGCTCGCGCCCTGATCGCCAACATGGTCGAGGGGGTCAGTTCCGGCTTTCAGCGCCGGCTCGAGGTATACGGCACCGGGTACAGTTGCGAGGTGAAGGGCGCAACGTTCAACCTGAACGTCGGCTTCATGGGCCGGGGAGGGAAGGACAAGCCCCAGTTCAGGATCGCCATCCCCGACGGGCTCGAGGTCGTTGTCGAAGTTCCCGCGTCGCGCGGTGACACCGACCCGGCCAAGTTCTTGGTCAAGGGCTGCGACAAGCAGATGGTCGGGCAGTTTGCCGCGGAAGTACGCAAGATCCGCCCCCCGGAGCCTTACAAGGGCAAGGGGATTCGCTACGAGGGAGAGTACGTGCGCCGAAAACAGGGCAAGGCGCTGGCCGGACGGTAGTTTGATAGGCGCTAAGGCGTTCAGCTGAGCAGCGGTCGAATGAAAGCAAGCAAGGTCAAACAAATACGGCGGTGGCGGCGGAAACGTCGCGTACGCAAGAACGTCGCCGGCACCGAGAGTCGTCCGCGGCTGACGGTGTTCCGGGCGCACAAGAGCATCTCGGCCCAGATCATCGATGACGACTGCGGTCAGACGATTTGCCAGGTGTCGACGCGCAACAAGGACCTCCGCGCCGATTTCCCATACGGCGGCAACATTGATGCCGCCAAACGCCTCGGCGGGCTTCTGGCAGAACGTGCCAAGGCCAAGGGAATCAGCGACATCGTCCTCGACCGCAACGGTTACAGGTACCACGGCCGCGTCAAGGCGCTGGCCGACGGCGCGCGCGAGGGTGGATTGAAGTTTTAGCGGATCGGCATATCGCCGATCGCGCCGGCCGATGGAAAGACGGATAGCATGAGCCGCACGCAACACAGCAAACAAGTCAACTCACTTGAGGGAACCGGTCTCGAGGACACGGTGGTCCGTATCTACCGCTGTGCGACGGTCGTCAAGGGCGGGCGCCGGTTCAGCTTCGCGGCGCTCGTGGTTGTGGGCGACCGCAAGGGGCGTGTGGGCATCGGATATGGCAAGGCGCGCGAGGTGCCGTCCGCCGTCGAGAAGGGTCGCAAGATTGCGGCCAAGAGCCTCAAGACCATCAAGTTGAAAGGCGGAACGCTCCCCCACCATGCGTTGGGTACCAGCGGAGCGAGCCGTGTCGTTATGGTTCCGGCGAGCCCGGGTACCGGCGTGATCGCGGGAGCCAGCGTTCGCGCCGTGCTGGAGCTGGCCGGGGTGCACGACCTCCTGACCAAGAGTTACGGATCGAGAAATCCGAAGAACCTGGTGCGCGCGACTTTCGAGGCGCTTACCGGATTGTATTCGGCTGAAGACGTTGAAGAGCTTCGCGGCGTGAAGCTCGCGAGTTAAGGGTGGAACCGCATGGAACTGGCTGAAATCACGAAACTCGCCGGGCGGCATCGAAAGCGCAAGCGTGTCGGACGCGGTCCCGGCAGCGGCACGGGCAAGACCTGTGGCCGGGGGCACAAGGGCGCCGGATCGCGTGCGGGGTCGAAGCGCAACCGCGTGACGGAGGGCGGTCAGATGCCGATTTTCCGGCGTCTTCCCAAACGCGGATTCAGCAACGCTCAGTTTGCGACGCACTACTACATCGTCAACATCCAGGACATCGAGCAGCGATTCGAGACGGGCGCGCACGTGACTCCGGCGGCGTTGGTCGATGCCGGGTTGGTGCGTAATAAGCGGCTGGCCGTCAAAGTTCTGGGCAACGGGGACATTACGAAGAAAATGACCGTCGAAGCCGCCAAGTTCAGCAAGCAGGCGGTGGAGAAGATTCAGGCGGTCGGCGGCGAGGCGCGCGTCATCGCGTCCACCGGCGGCTGATCGGCGAAACATGTTTCGAACGTTTTTGAACATCTTCAAGATTCCCGAGTTGCGGAACAAGGTTCTGTTTACGATCGGGATGCTGGTGATCTACCGGATCGGGTTCTACGTACCGGTCCCGGGTGTGAATCAAACAAAGATGTCCAGCTCGACCGGCTTGGGCGACCTCGGCGAGTACTTTGCGATGTTTACGGGTGGTGATCTGAGCCAGAGCACGATCTTCGGCTTGGGCATCATGCCGTACATTTCGGCGTCGATCATCTTCCAACTGCTGGTCACGGTCGTTCCGGCGCTGGAGAAGCTGAAGAACGAGGGGGAAGTCGGGCGCAAGAAGATCCAGGAGTACACCCGGTACGCGACCGTCGGGCTCTGCCTGATTCAGGGTGTCATCTGGATGAGGTACCTGCATACCAACCAGTTCATCTACGCGCCGTTTCGAGGCTCGCTCACGTATTGGATGATGGGCTTGCTTGCGCTCACCTGCGGAACGATTTTCCTGATGTGGATCGGCGAGCAGGTTGACAAGTACGGCATCGGCAACGGCGTCTCGCTGATCATCATGGCCGGCATCGTGGCGCGGATGCCGAGTGCCGTCATCTGGGTGTGGAACAACGCCGATTTCCGTGTCGCCGGCGGCGGCAGTGACGCGATGGGACCGTCCAAGATCCTGTTCGTCATAGTTGCTTTCATCGGCGTGGTGGCCGGGTCTATTCTGATAACTCAGGGCCAGCGGCGCATCCCGATTCAGCAGGCCAAGCAGACGCGCGGCCGCCGGGTCTACGGTGGTCAGCGGCAGTATCTCCCGCTACGCGTCAATCACGGCGGCGTGATGCCGATCATCTTCGCCAGTTCGCTCTTGATCTTCCCGAGCATGCTGTTCCGGCAGTTGGCCGGCGTGTTCCGCGGCGGTCCGTGGGCCTTTCTGGCGAACTCGTTCGGCACGGGTGCGTACCTGTACGTTGTGACGTACATCGCGATGGTGTTCTTCTTCGCTTACTTCTGGACCACGGTTCAGTTCCAGCCCAAGGAGATGGCCAACAACCTGAGGGACTACGGGAGTTTTATTCCCGGTCTGAGGCCCGGCAAGCGAACGGCGGATTATCTTGAGAGGGTCATGGGCCGCATCACCTATGTGGGCGCCGCGTTCCTCGCTCTGATCGCCATCATCCCGACGGTCATCGCCGTCTGGTTGAAGATACCGTTTATCGTCTCGGCCTTCCTCGGCGGCACCGGCCTGCTCATCGTGGTGAGCGTGGCGCTGGATGTGGTGCAGCGGATTGAGGCGAACCTGATCATGCGGAACTACAAGGGGTTCCTCGGAGGAGAGGGCCCGATCCGCGGTCGGCAGTCGTGACACGTACGGGTAGGCGGCGCCCCAGCGTTGGTGTGCTGGCGGCGAATGTTGGATTGTTGATGAATGTCCCGCGTCGGTGGACGGGTGCATAAAGGTATTATTCTCAAGAGTGCTCGTGAGATCGGGCTGATGCGCAAGGCTGGCGGCTTGGTGCATCGGATCCTCGCGGAACTTGAGGAGTTGGCCAAGCCCGGTGTCACCACCGGCGAACTGAACGAAGTCGCTGAGAAGCGGATCGCCGATGCGGGTGCCAAGGCGCTGTTCAAGGGCGTTGTGAACCCGCAGGCGAACCGGCCTTTCCCGGCGGCTCTGTGTACGAGCGTGAACGATGTGGTCGTTCACGGGATTCCGGACGATGTTCCGCTCGAAGAGGGCGACATCGTCAGCGTCGACTGCGGCGTAGTGCTGAACGGTTACTGCGGTGATTCCGCTCGGACGATTGCGATCGGGGCGATCTCCGACGAGGTTCGCAAGCTGCTCGACGTCACGTGCCGCGCCCTCGATGTCGCGATCGACGAAATACGTGTCGGTCGCATGTGGAGTGAGGTGGCCAAAGAGGTTCAGGCGTGCGTCGAAAACGAGGGCCTCTCCGTGGTTCGCGACTTCGTCGGGCACGGCATAGGCCAGGAGATGCACGAAGAGCCGAAGGTGCCGAACTACTACGACCGCAAGCAGGCTCGTAGCGGCGATTTTCGGCTTGATGCGAACATGACGCTCGCGATCGAGCCGATGGTGAACCTCGGCTCGCACCGCGTGCGCTACAGGGATCCGGATCGCTGGGCTGTCGTGACAGAGGATGGAAGATGCGCCGCCCACTACGAGCACACCGTCGCCGTCACCGGGAACGGAGTCGAGGTGCTGACGGCGGGCGGATAGAGCGGCGGGTGCCGGACGGCGCCGGCTTGTCAGGAGTGTGAGCCATGAAAGTTCGTGCAAGTGTCCGGCGGATCTGCGAGAACTGCAAGATCGTCAAACGCAAGGGTGTCGTGCGCGTGATCTGTACCAATCCGCGGCATAAGCAGCGGCAAGGTTAAGGAGCCCCCAAATGCCTCGTATAGCGGGTGTGGATATTCCTGCGAACAAACAGGTCCAGTATTCGTTGCGCTACATCTATGCCATCGGTCCGCACACGGCGCGTCTGGTGCTCAAGGAAGCGGAGATTGAACCGGACGTCAAGGCAAAGGACCTGACCGAGGATGAAGTGTCCCGAATCGCGGGTGTCATCGACAGGAACTATCAGGTTGAAGGTGCGGCGCGGCGAGCCGTGACCGCGAACATCGCGCGACTGCGAGACATCGGATGCTACCGCGGGCTGCGGCATCGCCGCGGGTTGCCCGTTCGTGGCCAGAAGACGCGCTCCAACGCCCGGACCCGCAAGGGACCGAAGAAGACCGTGGCGGGCAAGAAGGGCGTGAAGGAGATGCACCGTGGCTAAAAGAGCCGGCAAGAAGCGTGTTCGTCGGAACGTCGCCAGAGGGATCGCGCACATCAAGGCGACCTTCAACAACACGATGATCAACATCACCGACATGAACGGCGAAACCCTGGTGTGGGCGTCGGCCGGAACGGTCGGGTTCAAGGGAACCCGTAAGAGCACGCCGTTCGCCGCCCAGCGTGCCGCCGAGCGCGCGGCCCACGCCGCCAAGAAGTTCGGCCTGGTGGAATTGGAAGTTCGGGTCAAGGGACCCGG
This sequence comes from Phycisphaerae bacterium, assembly GCA_029260255.1. Lineage (GTDB taxonomy): Bacteria > Planctomycetota > Phycisphaerae > UBA1845 > UBA1845 > OFTM285. Next base: position 3,406 of record JAJDDR010000610.1, on the reverse strand, counting down.
CAGTGGGCGGGATTCGGCCGTGACCGCGTTGCAGGCGGCCGGTTTGCGGATTCAGTCGATCGAAGACTGCACGCCGCTGCCGCACAACGGTTGCCGGCCTGCAAAGAGACGGCGCGTCTAAGAGGAAACGTGAAACGCCTCCCGGTGGACCCTGGGGGGCGGCGGATCAATAGAACCGCGGACGAATACGACATGGCTCGATACATTGGACCGGTATGCCGGCTTTGCCGGCGCGAGACAGTGAAGTTGATGCTCAAGGGCATCCGCTGCGAATCCGCCAAGTGCCCCATGGAACGGCAGTGGCGGAGCTCCCCACCGGGCATGCACTCCTGGCGGCGTGGCAAAGGCAGCAACTACCTCGTGCGGCTCCGAGAGAAGCAGAAGGTCAAACGCTATTACGGCGTGTGGGAGAAGCAGTTCAAGCGGTATTTTGAGATCGCGACCCGCGCGTCCAGCAATACCGGCGAGGGGCTGCTCCAGTTGCTTGAGCGCCGACTGGACAACGTCGTCTGGAAACTCGGGCTTGCGCCGTCTCGGGCCACCGCTCGGCAAGAGATCGTTCACGGACACATCACCGTGAACGGGCGCAAGGTGGACCGGCCCAGTTTTCGCACGTCGCAGGGCGACACCATCGGCGTGCGGTCGTCCGAGAAGAGCAAGAAGTTCATCAAGAACATGGTTGGTGAGAGTCCGCCGCCGGTGCAGGAGTGGTTGGAGCGCGACGAAACGAAGCTCGAGGGACGGGTTGCGTCGCTCCCGACTCGGGAGCACGTGCAAATCCCCGTCGAGGAACAACTCATCGTCGAGATGTGCAGCCGATGACGCTTTGCGGAGCGAAGCGTAGCGGTCCGAGAGGATGCCGACCGAGGACCATAGGGACCTGTGGGAGACCTGCCTGATGCGTATTAGATGGCGAGGACTGGAGCTGCCCAGTCAAGTGACGCTTGATGAATCGGTCAGCACCGATACGTACGGACGCTTCGTGATCGAGCCGTTTGAACGTGGATTCGGTACGACCATCGGAAACTCCCTGCGCCGTGTGCTGCTCTCCAGCATTGAAGGAGCGGCCGTCAGTAGCGCCAGGATTTCCGGTGCCGCGCACGAGTTCATGAGCATCCCCGGCGTGCTCGAGGACGTCACCGACATCATCCTCAATATCAAGGGGCTGGTGGTCTGGAGCGAAGCCGAGGAACGCAAGATTATCAGGGTGTCGCGAAACACCAAGGGCGAAGTGCGGGCCGGTGACATCGAGTCCGATCCGGCCGTCGAAGTGATCAACGAGGATCACGTCATCGCCACACTTACCGACGACGTCGATTTCAATATCGAGATGGTCGTCCGCACAGGTCGTGGATACGTGACGGCCGAGGAGAACCTCCAGAAGGAACACGAGATCGGTCTCATCCCGGTCGATTCCACGTTTTCCCCCGTCATCCGGGTGCGCTACCGCACCGAGGACACACGCGTCGGTCAGAGAACCAATTACGATCGACTCATTCTCGAGGTGTGGACCAACGGCACGATCGCACCTGAAGACGCCGTGGTCGAAGCGTCCAAGATTCTCCGAAAGCACTTGAATCCGTTCGTCCACTATCGCCAGCTCGGTGACGCAATGGTCGAGACTGCCGCCGCCGCCGTGCCGCAGTCGGCACAGCAGATGGACAGCGAACTTGAGCAATTGCTCAAGCGGTCCGTATCGGATCTCGATCTGTCGGTCCGTGCGAGCAACTGCCTCGAAGCCGCTCGGATTCAAACCGTCGGCGAGATCGTCGAGAAGACCGAGGCCGAACTTCTCCGACTGCGGAGCTTCGGAAAGACGTCTCTCCGCGAGGTGCGGCGGAAGCTGGCAGATTGGCGGCTCTCGCTGGGGATGGTCTTCGAGTCCTCGGGCGATGCCCTGACCGATGCCGCGCTCGAAGTGCCGCCGGACGCGCTGTCCCCGCTAGGCCAACTGCCCGACGCGGTGGATCATGAGGTTGATGTGAATGCCAACCCGCAGGGTCAAACGGTTCCCGCGGACCCAACGTAACGAAGACGCACGCTCACCGTTGGGCGATTCGAGGTGACAGGAAGCTATGAATCACAGAAAATCGCTACGCAAGCTCAACCGGACATCGTCGCACCGCAAGGCGATGCAGCGAAACCTCGCCCAATCGCTCTTCGAGCACGGTCAGATTCGCACGACGCTCCCCAAGGCGAAGGACCTGCAACCGTTCGCCGAGCGCCTCATCACGCTCGCCCGACGTGCCCGCGAGGGGAGTCTCATCGCACGCCGCAGGATTCACGCGCTCATGGGTGAGCGCTCGCTCATCCCCGGTGATCATCGAAGCGCATACGAAGACATGACCGACGCCAAACGCAAGCAGGTCATGGTCGCCCGAAGCGGGAGGCGCCATCGGACCGGCGCCCCCAAGGGACGCGTCGCATTCACCGCCGAGAGTGTCACGCATCGCCTGATCGAAACCGTCGCTGCGCGTTTCGAGGGGCGGCCAGGCGGCTATACCCGCTTGGTCAAGCTGGCCGACCGCCGCATTGGCGACCAGAGTTTCCTCGCGATCGTGCAGCTGGTCGGCGGCGAAGAGGGGCCGGGCAGCGTCACCCGACCCGGCAAAACCTCCCGCCGGCGCAGGGCGGATGCGCGCTACGCCGCCGCGGTCAAAGCGGCCAAGTCCTTCTCCAAGAACGCCGCCACGGGCAAGAAGTCCGCGGCCGCTCGACCGGACGGTGACGGCGCCGCCGATGAGTCCGACTCCTAACAGTCCGCAGCGGCAGTGTGACGCCGGTTTTCAACCGGTGAAATCGGCGAAGGAGCTTTCTTGGGATGTCTACCTCGCCGAACTGCCCGTTCTGCAGGATCGTTACCGGACAGATTCCGGCGGCCGTCGTCCTGGCGACCGACGACGCACTCGCCTTCCTAGACATCGGCCCGCTTGCTGACGGTCACACCCTCCTGGTGCCGAAGAGCCACTACCCCACGCTCGGCGACATGCCACCCGATGCGTTGCAACGGCTGACCGGTCATCTTCCCGCGTTGACCGGGGCGATCATGTCGGTGACGGGGGCATCGGGATTCAACCTCTTGCAGAACAATGGCTCGGCGGCCGGGCAGGTGGTTGACCACGTCCACTTCCACATCATCCCGCGCACCGAAGGCGACGGACTCGGCTTTCGCTGGAACGCCGGATCGTATGCCCCGGGTCGCGCCGATGCGCTGTGCCAAGCGATTCAGGCCGCGCTCCGGCACTGACCGATCGAAGTTGAGCGTTCGTGTCCTTCCGGTAGGCGTGTATGACCCGATTTGACCGGGGCGGTATCGTCGGCCGTCGACCGATGGTGGTCTGGAGGACGGCTGATGAAATCCAGGAAGAGGCAGGTGATTCCTGCCCGGCTTGAAGCGGGGCGGCGA
>JAJDDR010000609.1 GCA_029260255.1 Phycisphaerae bacterium | reverse complement strand
GTTGATGGCCCATAAGCTGCTGCGACCCCATGGAGCCCTCGTCGATCAGTTGCGGCGCGACCGAGCCGGCGGATGGGCATATCAACTCCGCTATGTCTGGTATGTATTGGCCGTGGCCCCTTCCTTCGCGCTCGCGCTGTCGGCACTGCTCGGCTACTACTACACCGCGTTCGTGCTTGGTTCGCTCCTCTTACGTACCGTCTGGATTCTGCTATTACTAGTCCTCCTGCATGCCATGGCCCAGCGTTGGCTCCTGATCAAGGTCCAGCTCCGCAAACTCAAGGAGTCACGTGAGCGACGAGAGGCTGAAAAGCTGCGCGCCTCCCGGGAAGGACGGAGCCTGGCAGACGAAGGAGTGGCAGCGACGGTCGAAGATTCGCGTGTCGACGTAGCGGAACTCAACCAGCAGAGTGTCAGAGTCGTTCGGACGGTTACCGTCATCATAGCCCTGGTTGGTGCGTGGTCTATCTGGGCTGAGGTACTGCCCGCGTTGGGCATTCTGCGCGCAGTCCCGTTATGGACCAACATCGTCAAAACAACCGCCTCGGTAACATTGCCCGATGGCACGCAGCAACTCAGCGAGATCACGAAAGCGGTACCCATAACGCTTGCCAATGTTGGGTTGAGCGTGCTGATATTCATTGTCACGATTGTCGCTGCGCGAAACGTGCCGGGCTTACTGGAAATCACGCTATTGGAGCGGCTTCCACTTGCACCGAGCGGTCGATACGCGGCATCGACGATTACATGCTACATCATCACCGTGGTTGGGATTGTCTGGGCCTTCAACGAAATTGGGATTGGATGGGCCAAGGTCCAATGGCTCGTTGCGGCCATGACTGTCGGACTTGGTTTCGGCTTGCAGGAGATCTTCGCGAACTTCGTATCTGGGTTGATTCTTCTTTTTGAGCAGCCGCTTCGCGTGGGTGACGCCGTCACTGTCGGCCCAACCAGCGGTATCGTGACGCGAATCCGCATTCGCGCCACTACGATCACCGACTGGGATCGGAAGGAACTCGTTGTACCCAACAAGCGGTTCATCACGGGCGAGTTCCTCAACTGGACACTTACCGATTCGATTGTTCGGATTGTGCTGCCCGTAGGCCTGGCGCACGGATCCAACGGGCAAGTCGCTCGAGATATCCTGATCAAGGTCGCAAAAGACCATCCGGACGTTCTCGATGATCCGCCGCCCAGTGCGATGTTTCTCGGCATCACGTCGGTATCGATGAACTTTGAGCTTCGCGCCTTCATTCAGCGCGAGAACTACGGCAAAGTCTTAAATGAAATGAATAGCGCCATCGAGCAGGCACTTCACAATGCGGGGCTGCAGATCGCCATTCCGCGACAAGAGATGGTGGTGAAGCCCGGGGCACAGACGCTGCCGATGCCGGCAGTCACAGCACCGCCGGCTCCGGACGGCTCGAACCCATAGCGAGGTCGGTTGATGACAAAAAGGAGAATCCAACGACGTGTTGTTGTGATCTTATCCGCCGCGCTTGCGGTCCTTTCGGGCGAGGCCGCAGCGCAGGACTCCGGCGGGCAACAACTGCGAGTCGGAACGCGCCACGTGCCGCCTTTCGCGATGAAGGATGCGGAGGGAAAGTGGACGGGCATCAGCATCGACCTCTGGAAGGAAATCGCACAAGAACTCGGCCTCAGCTTCGCGTTTCAGGAGAAGGAACTACAGGGACTGATTGACGGGCTCCGATCGGGGCAATTGGACGCGGCGGTAGCAGCCCTGACAATCACGAGCGAGCGTGAAGAGCTTTTCGACTTCACGCATCCATTCTATCACTCTGGGCTTGGCATTGCGGTCCCGGCTCAGGCAACCGGCGGATGGAAGTCCGTCGTGCGCCAACTGTTCTCCATGCGGCTCGCCGGTGCCATCGCTGCGCTTGCGGCGATTCTTTTCCTCGTAGGGTTGGTCGTCTGGGCACTTGAGAGAAAGAAGAACGCCGAACAGTTCGGAGGAAAGACCGCGGACGGATTAGGCTCTGCCTTCTGGTGGGCTGCCGTGACCATGACCACGGTCGGGTACGGCGACAAGGCACCTCGAACATTCGGTGGACGCCTGGTATCGCTCATCTGGATGTTTGCCAGCCTCTTGCTCATTTCGAGTTTCACGGCGGCAATCGCGTCCGCACTTACCGTCTCTCAACTTGAAACAGGCATCGATGGGCCGGAGGACTTGCCGGGCCTGCGCGTGGCGACGGTCGTGGGCTCAACTGCAGAAACGTACCTTCGGAAGAACCGAGTAACGGCAATCGCGTTCGATCGACCGCGGGACGCGCTCCAAGCGATTGGCGAAGGAGTGGCCGACGCCGCCGTCTACGACGCTCCGATCCTGCGGTACCTGGTGAACAAGGAACTGCGACTGCCGCTTCACGTTGTTGCGCGTGTGTTTGAACCACAGGACTACGCTTTTGGTCGTGTCCTTCCGGTAAGCGTGTATGACCCGATTTGACCGGGGCGGTATCGTCAGCCTTCGACCGATGGTGGTCTGGAGGACGGCTGATGATATCCAGGAAGACGCAGGTGATTCCCGCCCGGCTTGAAGCGGGGCG
>JAJDDR010000608.1 GCA_029260255.1 Phycisphaerae bacterium | reverse complement strand
CCCGCCGCTGATCACGACATCCAACTGATACGATCGCAGATCACTCATCGCGCCGCCGGTGAAGACGCGCACGTCCACGGTGTTGTCCCCCGCGCTCATCGGCGCCACGACGGCCACCAGCGGCGTATCGCCCACCGTCACCGGATCAAACTCCGGACTCGGTCCCGGCGGGCAGGTGCAGGGGTTCGTCCCCGCGAAGCACGACAGAGCGTGATTCGCATCGTGGATGTTGCAGAAGCCGTCTGGCGGGCACGCACCGAACGCGCCGCCGGCATCGATGTTCACGGTGTCACAGGGATTCGTCCCGCTGAAACAGTCGAGCGCGTGGTTCCTGTCATGGACGTTGCAGAAGGTGTCCGGTGGACACGCACCGAAAGCGCCGCCCATGTCCGCGAAGCTGATTGCGATCTGCGTGCACGTCGCCGCTGTTTGCGGGGTGGTCGCGTTACACTCGCACCAGATGCAGTTGTCGTCGCGGATGCCGTCAGCAGGGTCTATGTCACAGCACTCCGCGGCGGTCACGCACGGTTCACAATCGTCTGGGTATCCGTTCACGTTCAAATCTTCCAACGTGTGGTTCGCAAGCTGGCAGGTGTCGTCGATGTCATCTTCGTTGCAGTCCCGCTCGCACGAGTCGGGGATGCCGTTCGCGTTTGCGTCCGCGCTGCCCGCCCAGGCAGTATCGCAGAGGTCCATGATCCCGTTGCCGTCGAGGTCGTCGCAGTTTGCCACCTTGGCGCACCCCACCATGTTGTGCATCGAAAACCCACAGCAAATATCAAAATGGTGGACGGCACCATAGACCTGCGAATCCAGCGTCAAGTAGTCGAGTGTTGCTTCAGGCGTGAAGCTGAATGCGTCCAATTCGTGCAACAGGATTGCGTTTATGGCGAGATTGGCGATAACGTCGTCAGCGCTCGGATCACTCGCTTCCATTTTCTTCCACGCATCCCATACGCTCCCTGAGAGCACCATTCCACATTGATAGTTTGTGCTGCAAGGAATACATGCTGGCATGGTACGCGGGTCACGGACATACGAAGTGCAATCATCGAGGAACCGCCCCTGGCCACTTCTGGGGTTCTTTAGGATCAGCGCTGAAAGCACATCGCCCACACCTTCTCCGTACTTGGGGGCCCCGACACCATCCAGCACAAGCTCCATCAAGTGATGACCGAATTCGTGCTAGACAACAGATGACCACGCCTCGTTCGCAAACAAGGCGGAACACGTCTGCGGGTCGGTACAGGCGGCACAGAGTTCAATTGTCTTGTTCAGCCAGATGTAGCCTGCCGCTCCCGGGCAACTGTCAGTTCCGTTGTCAATATTGACGTGAATGCGCAGCATATCATCAATATTTGGAAACGTAGGGGAGTAGTGCTTCACGAAATCATGCACGATGTTTCTGGCGTAGTACGCGTTCACTTCAGCGCGATACAGCTCGCTGTTGTTTTGTGAGTTGTGCACGAAGTTGATCGGTCCGGGTAGCAGAGTTTGCTCTTCCAGAAAGCTGTTTGGAAACGCCGAGTCCGGATCTGGGTCTTCAGGAAAGCCAACCAAGTTGTTCACGGTCACCCACGGGCTTTGTAGTGACGACTTCACTGTTACGGTCCCGGTCCCCAAATCAGGGATCACGAAGTTGCCGGCGGCGTCAGCGTATGCGGATTCACCTGTCGGGACGATCTCGACAAACGCGTTGGGTAGTGCGACCGGTGCTTCCGGGCCGCAAACGTCGGAGGTCGGCCCCGTCGTTACAAGAGCACTCACCGTACCGGTCAAGTCGAGGTGCTGTGTTCCGTCGATCATGTGCACGATCTCGCCAGTTTCGATGCTCGCAAGGAACTTCCGTGGCTCGGCGCCACTTGGCTTGCTCGCCATGAACGAATGCGCCAACGTCGGTGGAACATCCTCACCGCTGGTTCCAGCCCAGATCGCTAACTCCGGTTTCGAGAACCGCGTCAGTGACGGGTATCTTGCGAGGACGGCGGCGCGGGGCGCCGACTCGCCGCGAGGAGTTGACAAGTCCGGGCGAAACGCGCCGAGTTTCTGGAGTCCGTTCACGACGTAGACAATGGAGAAACCCGGCTCATTCCGAATCAGTATTTTGAGGTCTCCGCCATAGACAGGAACGCCCCCGCGATGCTGTGAGTACAATACAAGCGTGAGCAAATAGCGATTCTCGACCGGGTCGTACATAAGCGGTATAGTGTGCTGCGCGCCCGGGCGCGCAGTGCGAGGTTCAAGGTCGTCTGCACGAGTACCTAAGACCGCGGCGTGGCGTCGGACGAACCGCGCAGCGCTATCCTCTGGGCTGTCGCCGAACCCGAGCGGGCCGCCGTAGATTCGCGTGATGCGGCCCGATGGTCCGTAGAACTTTGCCGTGGGAACGTCTTGCAGGAGTGAGTCGCGCGCCGCGCTCAATGACGCTTGGTCGTGTCCTTCCGGTAAGCGTGTATGACCCGATTTGACCGGGGCGGTATCGTCAGCCTTCGACCGATGGTGGTCTGGAGGACGGCTGATGATATCCAGGAAGACGCAGGTGATTCCCGCCCGGCTTGAAGCGGGGCG
>JAJDDR010000607.1 GCA_029260255.1 Phycisphaerae bacterium | reverse complement strand
CACGTCGTCCGCTGCCGAGACTCGGGCGAACGCCGGTTGCACTGGCGGGGCCACGGCTGCTCGCGCAGCGGACCCCTGTCAAATGGATTGGCATTCTTGGCGGACTCCAAGGTGGCAAGTGTTTTCGCACGGCGTATAGTGGACATGTCAGGAATAGGAACGAAATGTCGAAAGCGAAACCACCCTCGAAACCTACAGCGGTCGGACGAGCCCATCGTATCTTGCAGGGAATGACCGCCGCGCTGAAGCGCGGTCGCTACGGCGAAACGACCCGGCTGTTCAAGGAAGGCCAGGCCTGCGGGGCTATTCCCGCCGACGATCAGCTCAGCCAGTGGCTTGAAAAGACCGTCGGAAAAAGAGGGACGAACGTGCTGGCCAAGGCGTTTGCGCAAACACCGTGTTTCTTCTGCAAGAAGGGCCGTGAGTCGTGCGAGGAGTGCGACGGAGAGGGCCGCCACGGCGAAGCGATGGTCTGCGATGCCTGCCTGAGCCTCGGCACGACTCGTTGCGGTTGTTGTGATGGATCGGGCTGGGTCGGGATTGACTTCGTACCGGCGGTCTTCAGGGTTCCCGTTCTGACCATCCGAACCAAGGCCGCGATCGAGCGGTTAAAGGCGCTATTGGAACAACCACTGCCTGAACCGTCGCGCCGGAACTGCAGCACGAACTTGAAGAAGTACGGCGGTGCGCTCCTGGTTGCGAACTCGCTTCTTGGCGTACTTGAGAACATGGTCACGGCTGTCAACCAGTTCCACGAATTACCTCCGAACGTGCGGATGCGCACGGACAAGCTGGTCGAGACCTGTGTCCGGACTGCAACGAAGGCCGAGCGATATGTCCGCGAAACACTCGATCGCATGGCCACCGCAACTCGTCTCATGGCCGAAAGTGCCACTCCGGAGTCGGTGGAACGATCTTTCGCCACAAACAGAGCGGAGCGCTACGAGATGTTGGTCGGCTCCGAGGATTACGCCGGCACCTTTCTCCATCATCCTTTTCTTCATAAGGCAATGCAGGAGGCCCAAGAACATAAGAAGGCAAAGCCCGCGGTCGGCGACGCGAGAGCGAAACCGCGGAAACGAAGAAGGAAGCAGTCGCAAGAGAAGGCGGAACACAGCAATGACGAAACATAGAGACGTCGATCGCCACGGGGTCACCGACATCGGCAAAACTCGCGAACAAAACGAGGATCAGTTTCTGATCGCCGATCTGAACAAGTCGGCCAAAATCCACCAGACAAGTCTTTCGATGGACGACGGGGCGCGGTGGTTTGGTGGGTTACAGGGTTCACTCATGCTCGTCGCCGACGGAATGGGCGGCCATGCCAGCGGAGAGCGGGCCAGCACGATCGCCGTAGATCGAGTGATCCGCTACATTCTGAACACGATGCCGTGGTTTTACCGTCTCGAAACGGAGAGTGAAGAAGACCTGCGGGACGAGCTGACCGCCGCGCTGGAAAAGTGTCAGGAAAACATTCAGGCCGAGGGCGAGGCATTCCCCAAGCGGGAGGGCATGGGAACCACGTTGACGATGGCCTACACCCTGTGGCCGAGGTTCTATGTCGTGCATGTCGGCGACAGCCGGTGCTACCTTCTGCGCGGATCGAGGCTGAAGCAAATCACAACGGACCATACGCTTGCCCAGCAGTTGGTGGATTCCGGTTCACTGAAGCCAAAGCAGGCGGACGACTCGCCGCTGAGCAGCGTCCTATGGAACACCGTCGGTGGAAACTCGACTGATCTGACGACCGAAATCCACAAGGGTCGCCTGGAACTAGGTGACACGATGTTGCTCTGCACCGACGGACTGACAAGACATGTTACGGACAAGGAGATCACGAAGATCCTCAAGGGAGCAAAATCCGCCGAGGAAGCCTGCGGCTCACTCGTAAGCGCCGCGAACGAAGGCGGCGGGTCCGACAACATCACGGTTGTTGTGACTCGTTATCGAGAGGCGGAACCCGAAGCTGAGACGACCACGGCTGCCGTGGCCGATGATCAAGACTCCACATTGACAGCCGTACAGCCCGCTGAGCGGGCAACCCCCCAACAGGTCGAGGTGGTAGTGCCTGAGAGCCAAGCCGATGCCCAGGCAACGTGTGAAGGATAAAGCCCAATGGAGCGGAACAGATGACGACGGATGAAGACCTTGCCGGTCGGATCAGGCAGGCGATCCTTGAAGATGGCCGCCTTTCTGAACAACCCATCGAGCTGACCGTAACAGATGGGATCGCGACCTTGCTGGGGACGGTACACTCGTATCGTCGCAAGTTGGCAGCCCACGAGATCGCCGCTTCCTTCGACGCGTGTCGGGACGTTGTCAATGAAATAACGGTCGAACCGGCGGGCGCAATCCCCGACGAGGAGGTCGCAAACTACGTGCGTGCCGCGCTCGACGCCCACGCGGACATCACCAAAGATGTAATTGCGGTTGCCGTCAACAATGGCGTAGTTACGCTCAATGGCAACGTCGCCATCGAATGGGAACGGACCGTCGCAGAAGATGTTGCCCTCTCGGCCAGGGGGGTTCGTTCTGCACAGAACCTCCTCGTTGTTGATCTCGGCGGCGAGATCGAGGACCAGGCGCTGAGCCACAACATGCGCGAGGCGCTCAAGTTTGCTCGCGGCCTGCGCGATGCCGAGATCCAGGTCGCCGTCGCTGGCAATCTCGCCGTGCTCTCCGGAACCGTCCAACATCTCTGGCAGAAGGAAACCGCCGCGTCCGTTGCAAGACGATTCCGCATCCGCACGATTCGCAATGACATCCTGGTGGCCAAATCATGAACCAGAAACGACCTCAGCCAAACTCGTTTCGTACGGATGCCGAATTGGCATGGAAGCTCGTTCGAGAGGCGTGCTTCGTCCCTGTCGTCGTGGTGATCTGCGGTGCCTCCGAGTCAGACGGTGCGCAGTTCCGCTGCAACCGATCGAACAAGAGCGGAGTCCTTTGCCATGGAAAGACCAACGGAAGATGCTGAACAGCTAGCCGAGTTTTTGACCACCGGCCAGAACGAGCGCGTGGCCGTACAGTTGGGTGCCCTTCACCCCGGCGAGGCGGCGGCGCTGGTTCGCGAACTACCCCGCCATCTGCGCGATGACGCGCTGCTTGCTCTGCCCCCGGCGCAGGCCGCTGACATCCTGGAGGAGTTGCCGGACGACATGGCGGCCGCGGCCGTTATGGACATGGAGCCGGACGCCGCCGCGTTGATCGTCCAGGAAATGCAGACCGACGAGGAGGCGGACCTTCTCCAGGACCTGTCGGCTGACCAAGCCCAAGCAATCCTCGAACACGTCGATCGGGAGGACGCCGCCATCGCGCGCAGGCTCCTGTCCTATGACGAGGATTCGGCCGGGGGATTGATGCAGGCTGAGTTCATTGCCATCCCGCAGGGCATGGTTGCGAGCGACGCCGTTCGGCAGTTGCGATCGCGGGCGGTGGAATACGCCGACTACCCCGCTTCGTACTTATATGTGGTTGACAACGCCGGCCGTCTTGATGGCGTTTTGAGCATTCGGTCCTTGCTTCTCTGCGAGGCCGATACGGGCATCGACGACATCAAGCTGTCCAATGCGGTCTCGGTTCAGGCTGACATGCCCGCCGAAGAATTGGTGAAAGTATTCCGGCGCTATCACTTCTTGGCGGTCCCGGTGATTAGCGACGATGGCGAGCTGCTTGGTGTGGTCACACACGATGATGCCCTGCGGGTCGCTGAAGAACAAGCCGACGAAGAGATGCTTCGCTTCACGGGTATCGCCGGTGGCGACGAGTTCCGCGATATGCCGCTGCGGCGACGATCCGGGCACCGGTTGTCCTGGCTGAGCATCAACATCCTGCTGAACGTTGCCGCGGCCAGCGTGATCGCCCTGTATCAAGAGACCTTGCAGGCCGTCATCGCTCTGGCAGTCTTTCTGCCGATCATTTCCGACATGAGCGGTTGTTCCGGCAACCAGGCGGTTGCCGTTAGCATTCGTGAACTGTCGCTCGACCGGATCAGGCCGCGGAGTTTCCTTTGGGTGCTGGGCAAGGAGATTTCCGTTGGCTTGGTCAATGGTCTGGCGCTCGGAATAATCATCGGGCTGGTGGCCTGGTTCTGGAAAGGGAACGGCTGGTTGGGCGTTATCGTCGGGGCAGCCCTGTGGATCAACACGCTCGTCGCGGTGAGTATCGGCGGCTTGGTCCCCCTGTTACTGCGCCGCTTCCGGCATGACCCGGCCATCGCGTCGGGGCCGATCCTCACCACCTTGACTGATGCGTGTGGGTTCTTTGTGGTGCTAGGCCTCGCCAGCAAGTATCTTTATCTCTTGAACTAGACTGGAAGAACTGGAGGCGCCAATAGATGACCGGTATCGACGAGAAACCGCAGGCATTTCGCACGGATGCCGAACTGGCACGAATGATCGTTCAGGTAGCGCAGGCGGCAAACGCCGATGCCATCATCTGCGGTACAGAAACCGGGTCACTGTTCCGCTGTGTTCACGAGCTTGCAGAATCGGATCTGCAACTCATTGCTGCAACGTCAAACGCTGATACGCAGGCTGCACTCGAAGCCGAGGGATTTGTAGCGTTCCGGTTGTCGATTCGAGTGGCCCACAAATACCGGCAAGCACGGCACGCCGTCTCGATGGCCGCAAGCACGGGGAAGGTTACCCCCGGCCAGCTCGTTGTATGTGCCGTTGGCCACAACCTATGCCACGGCGGGGGCGATATGGTGATTCTGACGGACGTAGAACCCGGTGTCGCCGAGGTCAGTCTCCACGAACTCATCAAACTGACAAATGGGATTCGTCCAAATGTGCTGGAGGCTGTCCTGCGGATCGCATGTAAGATCGGACGCGCATCGCGCCGAGGCAAGCGCATCGGGGCTTTGTTTGTCGTCGGAGACTCGGACCGGATCCTCGAAGGATCGAAGGCCCTGATCCTAAACCCGTTTGAGGGGCACGCCGACGAATATCGAACCCTTATAAACGAGAACGTCGACGAGATGCTGGTGGAGCTTGCCAAGCTTGACGGAGCGTTCGTGATCCGTGGCGACGGGTTCATCCGAACGGCGGGCGCGTTCCTCTCGGCCACGACACCGGTTATGGAACTCCCCAAAGGACTTGGCTCCCGGCACGCGTCCGCGGCGGCCGTCACGGAAAACACGAGTGCAACATCCATAGTCGTCTCAGCCACCGATGGCTATGTTCGTGCGTTTTCAGGAGGCGAGCTGGTGCTCCAGATGGACCCGGACATTCCCGTCGGCCCTATTCCGAAAGATCCCTGCGACTGAACGAGACAGTCTTTGAAAGCGCACCAAAGTCGCGGACGAACTCGCCGGCGCAAAGAGTGTTCTTGAGGCCACCGCAGGCTCCGAAGGAACAAGACCACCGGAGCATCTCATCGAGAAGGTCGGGCTCCTTGAGCGCGCCAGCCTCTTACTTGGCCAACAAGAATCTGAGTTGGGTAAAACGCAGGAACTCCGTGTCCTTCCGGTAGGCGTGTATGACCCGATTTGACCGGGGCGGTATCGTCGGCCGTCGACCGATGGTGGTCTGGAGGACGGCTGATGAAATCCAGGAAGAGGCAGGTGATTCCTGCCCGGCTTGAAGCGGGGCGGCGA
>JAJDDR010000606.1 GCA_029260255.1 Phycisphaerae bacterium | reverse complement strand
TCGCCGCCCCGCTTCAAGCCGGGCGGGAATCACCTGCGTCTTCCTGGATATCATCAGCCGTCCTCCAGACCACCATCGGTCGAAGGCTGACGATACCGCCCCGGTCAAATCGGGTCATACACGCTTACCGGAAGGACACGCCGCTTCACGAAGGCCACGAAGAACCGAGCGATGCGAAGCGTCGGGCCCCGGGGCATCCCTACTTCGGCACGCGTAAGCCTGCGGTAAGGTCACGAATCCATGAATGATGGGTGACAGGATCTGCTGATTACAGCGGCCGCAAGCCGGGCAGACGTCTCAGGGCTCGGCGAAGCGGGCAACGGCGTATGCCTCCCCGCGCCGACTGCTGGCCGTACGGTTCTAGATTACGGAGAACATCGGAGAACATCCATGAAGAACCGATGCATCGCGACCCTAGCGATTTCCGCTGGTGCCGTGGCTGTCCTGGCCTTCTGTGTTTGGTCACCAGATCGGCAGGAGGGTGGCAGCTACTTTGCCCTGGAGTGGTTCTCCACGAAGTCGAAGTCGTCGAAGCCCCGAACTGGGCACTCCACAACTCCCGTGGAGGATCGCTCATGGGGCATCAGACTGGCTGAAGTATCAACGAGAAGGGTGGGTTCCCTAGATGGCCCCGAGGCGCACCAGGCGCACGAAGAAGAGCCGGACGATCGACAGCCCGAGGATGCGTCCGCTGTTGAAGACAACGTTCCGCTCGTGGTTTACCGCGAGGCTGGAGAACCAAACAACTTCGTAGCGTCGGGCTGGATGGGGGATCTCCGGGCCATACAGCTCGACGAGGCGTGCAAGATCCGCCCACACTCGGGCGAGACGTCTGCGCGTATCACTTACAAGCCAAACAGCCGCCTTTCTAATGGATGGAGTGGCGTCTATTGGCTCAACGAGCTTGATAACTGGGGCGCACAGCCTGGTCGACGGGTGGGACATGCGACTGCCCTTGTGTTTCATGCAAGAGGGGCTCGCGGCGGCGAACGTGCTGAATTCAAGATTGGTGGTGTCAATCGCCGCCCGCATCACAGTGCATCGTTTCCGCACCAAGATTCGTTCGGGCCGTTGTCGACAGGTGTCGTTACCCTCTCGCGTGAATGGCGGCGTTATCGCATCAGCCTGGCATCAGTAGACGAGTCAATCCATCTTATCGGCGGCTTCTGCTGGGTAGCGACACGATGGCAGAACCCGGAGGGTGCCACCATTTTCGTGGACGACATTTTGATCGAACGTACTCCGGGCCGCAACTGATTCGATTGCACTCGGGAAGTCACCAGCAACGATTAGGGACGACATCGAAACGATGCAGCGTCGACGAAAAAGCACCGATTACCGTGATCTTACCGCAGTACAGAGTGAGAGGCGGTTTCGTCTGCGACCCACGGGATTTCACCGCTTGAGGGTTTTAAGTTCTCGTGCTCTAGAAAAGGAGGAATCGCATGAATGAAATCAGCACGGCAAGGCCAAAGGGAAAGTTGAGGATCACGCCCGGTGCCGGCGAGCCGCTGGAGGTCGATCCCGAAGTCGTGGCAGGATATCACGGCCACGTCAACGACGTGCTGTCGCGGATCGTTGCTGAGCATATTCGAGACCCGGGACTGCTGGCGATGCTGTCTGACGCCGGGATGGTATTGGAGCAGTACGCGGAAGGTCCGGACGGATGCGAGGAGACCCCGCTCTCCCCGACGAGCGACTGGGACGAGATCAAACAGCGGCTGGAGCAGGGCGATGTCGAGATAGGCGTGGCCAGAGCCCACAAAGGCGGGCGGGCGGGCTTGGCGGAGCGTTCAGCATGAACGATGTCAAGGGCAGCAGAGACAGTCGGTTCGAGCAGCAGCCTGTAGTGTATCGCGATGCCGCCTACGAGCTCAGTGATGCAGACCGGGAAGCGGTGGCGGACGGCAGGGCTGTTTGCGTGAGCGGGGCCGCCTTGGCCAAGGTCGAAGCCATCTGCAAGGAGGCGGGCGATCTTGAGGCGTATTGGTACTACATCGCCGATCTGAATGAGCGCGATGTGGTGATAGACGTGATCATACCCCAGCAGCGAGTGTCCGCCTGCTCGTGTCACGTCTCGCCGGAGGAGGTTATGCGTTGCGGCCGAGAGGCGCGAAGACGCGGACTGGTCATCACGGGCGCAGGACACAGCCATGGATCGGGGAGCTGCTTTTCCAGTCACGTCGACCGCGATCAACACACGCGGCTTGCATCCGAGTCGGTTGGGCGAAGGTCGACGATCACGACAACGAGTCGCGGGACGGTCCGACTGGAGCCATCCCGCCATGGATCCCAGGAGAAGCACGCATGACGAAGATTCCTCACACATTCCATCATCGGGACCGTTCGGTGAAGGTGACCACACGAGAGGACTTGGAACACGACACGATCGATATGGAGATGACGCAACACCGAAGGATGGTTCTGAGTTCGTTTTCCACCTCTAATTCGAGGGGTCAGCACATGATCCCCGCCATGCGGACGACTTTCTGCTCGGCCTGCGGCGGTCGCTCGGAGGAGATGATTTTGCCGGAGTCTATTTCGGTCATCGTGCGCGGTCCCATCGAGATCGGAGACGACGAACTGGAGGCGATCCGATCAGAAGTCAAAGAGAAGGTAGAAAGCTACCGGTATTCTCACTACGAAGACGACGGGGACGGCTATGGCTACGCCGACGACTACGCTTGCGACGAGCGAGACCAAGCCACAGGCGTCGCCCGCTGTGGTGAGCAGAAACTGCTTCCGAAAGAGGGGCGGCGACCTGCTCCCTATACGTTGTTGCGACTTGGCCGGCGCGTAGCCGTCATTGCCCCCGAAGTGCTGGAGGAAGCGGCCGCCCAGAACGAGGCCTTGTGTGCTGCGTTGGGCTGGAGGCCTGACAATACCGGTGACGAGATTACTCATGAACGGTAACGACCGATACCATCGGCAGAGTCGCGCCTACCCTGAGACACGTCGCAGAGCAACACAGGTGGCATTGCTAGGTGGCCACGCTGATCCGGTTGCCCGAACGCCCCAGGCAGCGCGCTCTTTGCTGAAACGACGTAGTACGTGAACTCGAGCCCGAGAATGGGTGCTCCGAAGCCACGTTCTCTGGGGCGGTGCGCGATTGCAGAAAGGAGGTTCACTATGAACCCAAAACAGTTGTCGTTTCGTACCGTGGGGAATCAGTCCCTTAACGGTGTTGTCAAGAACCCGAATGCAACGCTTGGCACCATTGCAGCTAAAGCTGCCAGGCATCTGGGTTTGGCTGGAACGTTCGAGTGCCTTGACCGCGAGAGCCGGGTGTTGAACCCGGATACACCTCTTGCGGACCTGCCGGCCGACGAGGAGATCACGCTCGCCAGCGAGCTGACTCCCGCCGGAACTAGCTAGCGCACCGCCTTGGGAGTCGTGACTTTCGGGGCCCCTCTCGGGCCTTTCTTAACCACTCGCAAGCAGCGGCAATCGCGCTTGCGGCCACGTGGAGAGAACAATGCGAGGTTCAACATTGCACGATCGAGCGCATCACCTGCTTGTGTACGTGAGGCAGGGCACCGTTCGTGGATACAACATTGTGGATGTTCGCAAGAACTACGGGCCAGCGGTCACGGAGCTTGGAGCGCGAGCCGTGGCCGCCGCGCCCAATCTCGCCGGTCGTGAGTGGTTTCCGACCCTGCGCGTTGAGGCGGGTGCCGACGATCATGGTCGTGTGCTGTTGGAGGCCTACCTGGAAAGCCCTTTGAACGTAGACGACGTCATACTTGCAACCATCGAGATTCCGGTTGAGAACCTCACCTGGATGGCGGAAGGAATCGCGGCAAAGCTGCGCCTGGACGGGCGTTATTCGTACGGCGTGCAGGTGCTCGATCCGGACGACCCCCTCATCCAAGCCGCCGCTGCATCCGACGAGGATGGAAATTTCGAGTTTGATGACTGCGGGTCGACTCTGATTCTGCCCCGGGGATTCCACGTCGGGGAGCCGCCGTTTCCGCGGCAGATCATTGCCCCAGCTCCGACCTGGCTGCGGTGCGTGTTTTTCCGAGGGGCGCTATCGCAGTTTCTGGGAGCGGCCGCGAAGGAAACCCATAGCGAACGAGGCTGGGCCGGAATCGGCTCGGTCTATCTGACGTCAGCGGCCTGTTACGTTGTGATTGAGCAGCTCCTGGAGCTGCCGGTGGCTGATGCGGGGCGGAGCTTCATTCACACGCGGGGACGCGATTTCCTGAAGCTTCGTCAACAGGTAGGCGGCAACTTGACTTCCTATCTGCACCTGCACCCAGCGGAGATAAAGGGTCGGAGAATCCCTCCGTTCCCCAGCAACTCGGATGCGGTTCTGGCGTGGAACTTCGACCTAGCGTCCGAGTTCCCCTGCGTCTATCCGATCGCCCTGTTCGGAATCGATCCCAAGGTGCCAGCCGGTGACTTCGCTGTCCACGGCTACGACCATGGAATTCTAACGCGTGTTCAAGCGGAGGCTTCGACAGATGACTGAGACAGCGACTTCGGAATCAACAAAACGAGGCCGTGCATCCATCGAGCAGCAGCTTAAGCCGGTCTGCGACCTCATATCAACCAATCCCAAGTGCCTCGAGGACCCCACAGTTCTGCAACATGCCTCACGGGTCATCGTGGCTGCTTGTGGCGGTGACTCCGGCAAGGCGCTGGAGTGGTTAACCAAATCCTCCTTGCTCAAGCACGAGCAGTGTCGCCAACTCCTTGCTGCTATCAAGGCAATCAAGGAGGATAGACTTGCTATCGGTTGGTGTTTGGCGTCGCCATTTACGGTCAATGAAAACGGTAGCGCTCGGCAGTTCGTCTATGCCATGATTCTGGGCAACACCCCTTCAATGTTCGAGATTCCGAATGAAGACCGAGGCGACACTCCGCAGGATGAGGAGAAGCGATCCGAGCTGCCCTACCAATGTCTGCTCAACCCCGCGACGCAATTGTACGTCGGGGACACCTCCAAGATGCCGGATCCACCCTTGCCGGGTGAGTTTCTTGATGTCCGTTCGGCGCAACTAAGAGATGGGGGTCTCGGAGAAGTGGAAGTCTCCGACGGCATGGAAAGAGAGTCGACGGTGTACGCCTCTGAGAAGCTGACTCGACAGATTGCGGTCAGAATCGAAGATGGTAATGCGGTGAAGGTCAGGGTGGAATTTGGCGTAGCCACGGCCATCCACGAGACCAGCGACAAGACGCCCGAGGATTTCCTCGAGTTTCCTTCCGGGGAGGGCCCGAGCGTCGCGGACCTTGTTTTTCCGCGATGGCTTCACAAAGAATGGCAGAGGGACATTAGGCATTTGGCATTGGGGCGGTTCGTGAAAGTTCTATTGCTTGGGCCAACCGGTACTGGCAAGACCGAGGCGGTAATCCGCGCGGGGCGTGATGCAGCCAGACGCGCTGGCAAGAAGCTCGCTTTTATTCGTATGTCCTCGAGCCACATCGGAAGCTCTTATATCCATGCCACCGAGCGCAATCTTCGCCGGGCCATGAAGCGCGCGGAGAAGCTCCGGGACAAGGGATACCTCGTGATCGTCTTGTTTGATGAGGCTGATGCAATGCTGGGTGAGATGGACGGTGGCGAGCACACGCACAACCGCACTGAGCGGTTGGCGGCTCAGGAGCTGTTGAGTGCGGACCTGCCGGAGATCGGAGTCTACCTGACCGCAAACCCGAGACGCAATTCCTGGCTGTCGGCACCGATCTCGCGCCGTTTTCGGAAACGTGTCTACCCCCGACCTTTCCGATCACAGATCGCCCAAGTTGCGAGCTACTACGCTGGCGCCGAGGCATTGAAGAGGCTCAACATGTCGCGTGAGGAATTCGGGGGCGTCCTTGCGGATGCCCTCTTCAGCGACGATCGCATTGTGGCGGTGGCTCGTTGTCACTCAGGCCGGGAATTGCCCGTGCGGGTCCGTGACCTTCATGCGGCCGCCCCAGGCAAGGTGCGCGATTTGGTCACGGAATTCTGTTTTGACGTGGAAGACGGCGAGTCGGACTCGATGATACACCTTTGGGCGATGATCAATCGCGAGTTCACGGCGGCGGATTTGAATCCCCGTAACCTCTACGACGTCACCTTCCTGACCCCGCCGCAAGACGACACTATTCGCAACGTGGAGATCGTCTGATGCAGGCTGGTCATTGGAAACTCGACCAGGCGGCCACCAAGGCGGCGAAGGGCGTCTTC
>JAJDDR010000605.1 GCA_029260255.1 Phycisphaerae bacterium | reverse complement strand
AATCCGGTGCAGTCGGCGCACGAAACCGCACCCATGATCCCGAATTGGCCGCCGTCGTGGCCGCGTGGGCAGACCTGCCGGAAGCCGTCCGCGCGGGCATCGTGGCGATGGTCCGGGCGTCGGCGGGCGAGGAATCGTAATCGTGATCCGGCCGGGTGCCACGCCCCGACCCACTACGCCCATCGTGGCCCGCACGCGACGCGACGCCCTTCGGATGACACAGACGCCGTCCAAGTAGCGTTGCGTCGCACAGCGGGCGATTGTGGACGTGCTGGGCGAACGCGGAAGTGATCGCGGCGGGGCGGTGGTCTTGGCGTTTGGAAACGCCGCAGATACGCCATGAAACGCGACGCCAACCATGATAGGATGACGCCATGCCAGGATCAGGAAAGCCATTCGAGCGCGGGTGCCGTCCAGGGCCGGGAAGGCCAAGGGGCGCTTTGCCGTTATCATCGATCCGCCAGACGGTGCAAGACGTGTGGGACAAGGTCGACGGCGAAGCGATGCTGGTCAAGCTGGCCCGGGAAAATCCCAAGTGGTTTTTGGAGCAGGTGTTCGGACTATTGCCGCGGGTCAAAGAAATTGACATGAGCTTGCAGGTCAGCGCGGATGTTCGCTTCGCGGTTTCAGAGACCATGAAGTACACGACGAAGGTGCTCCGCGAGATGCGGGCCCGCGGCGAGATGCGGGGCTTTCAGCCGATGGCGGAGTTGCCGGTCGAAGTGATCGAGCACGAGAAACGGGCGGCGGCGTTGGCGAGGGAGGCGTCCGCGGGCACGGACGGTAACGGCAATGGCGACGGTAGCCGTGGCGACGAATCTGCGGGCGGTCGCACGAACAGTTTGACCTGATACGCCCGGAGGCGGGTCGTTTCAGCTTCCCGGGCCGGTGAAGGTCGACTGGAACATCCCGAAATCGACCAAGTCCACGTCGCAGTCATGGTCGATGTCCCCGCCGGGGGCGCCGTCGGAATCGACCCCGCCGACAGCACCGGCCGCGGGGCAGACGTCACACGCATCACCCACTCCGTCCTCGTCGGCGTCGAGTTGGTCGGCGTTTCCCACGTGCAAGCAGTTGTCGGCAACGTCGGGCACTCCGTCCTCATCTTCGTCGGGAATCGTCGTTCGCGACAAAAACAGATCCTGGTCCGGACCGGTCGTGTCACCAAGCGTGTACACGCTCCGCCAGACAGCCAGCCAGTGGAAATCACCTGTGGGCAGAACACGGGGCTCCTCATCAGAGTCGGAGGAAGCATCGTCGGCAGCGTACGAGTTGACGGGCATGGGATAGGTCCATGTCGCTCCTTCGTCCGTGCTTACCGCGTAAAGAATGTCCGGGTCGGAACCGATTCCACCGTCCGAGCATTCGTCCTGCAACTCCTCGTTGCTCTCCCAAACGCCAATCCACGTGCCAGACGAATTACCGGCAATGCTCCCGGCGTAGTCATTGTTGGCAGTCACGTGGTCGTTGTCCCAGACGGCCGTCGTGTTCAGTGCCCTTATGTCTGACCACGTCAGGCCATCGTTGACGCTCACCGAATAGAACACGTCGTAGTCAGTGCCCGAGCCAAAGTCGGGATACTGGGCACTCCAGATGATCATCCACGTTCCATCCCCGTTGCCCCCGATTAGCGGGCTTGACTCGTCGGCGCCGTCCTGTCCTGCATTCGAGTTCACGGGCTGAGGGTCCGACCACGATGCCCCGTTGTTGGTCGTGCGTGCGACGAAGATATCCTGATCTCCCCCGTACCCCCCGTCAAACGGGTTTCGGGAAAGCCACATGACCATGTAGGCCGAGTCCCCATGCGACACGACTGTGGAGTGCTCGTCTATGATTGGGGCGCCGTCGCTGAGCCCGAAGTTATTCACGTGCCCCGGGTCCGACCAGGTTTGCCCCAAGTCGGTGCTTGTTGCGAACAAGATATCCCAATCCCCATCCGGTATCGCGCGCTTGTGCCACGTCACCATCCACGAGCCCGCACCACCCGTTGCTACGCTAGGGCCGTTGTCGTGTCCTCCCCAGAGAAGGAACTGGTCGAAGTCCGCGTCACTGTTGACGACAGCCGGGGCACTCCATGTAACGCCATCGTCGACGCTGACGGCGAACAGGATGTCCTGATCCACTCCTAACCCCTGATCCAGATCGTTGGGGCTTCGCCAGACGGCCATCCAGCTACCCTTTCCGTCGGTGGCAAGATCGCCCGCGATATCTTCGATTGCGTCGTCCGAGGCGGCCGTCGTGTTGAGTGGTTCGGGGTCGGACCAAGACATTCCGTCGTCCGTGCTACGGGCAAAGAGAATGTCGTCGTCTGTGCCGATCGTCCCGTCCAGCGTGGACTGCGACGCCCACATCGCAACCACCATGCCTCCGGCGGAACGCCGCAGGACGGGGAGAAAGTCGTTCCCGTCGTCCGTCTCAGCGTTGGTGTTGAGCGGCGCGGGCGGAAGCCACTCCGACGCGAGCAACGGCAGCGTGGAGCAAGCGACAATCACCGTCACGACGCAAAGTAGCGGCACCCGGTTCATCCGACCGGCGCGATGTTCGCACACACCGTGCGAAATGGTCTCATGTGCTGACACTGGTTCCATCGGGAAGCCCTCCTACGACCGATTGCACGTGCTGCGAAACGACGGGCTTTGCAATGCCGTGCAGTTCCGTGCATTATACCGTTTGCCCTCACGTGTTGAAAGTGACCGGAACCGGCCCGGTGAGAGTAGGCCCAAATGTCGCAAGAACAAGAACCCCCCGTTGACGACCAATCGCTCGAACGGCTCCGTCAGTTCATCATCGACAAAGCCGACGACTCCGTGCATGGCGTCAGGCTGGAACGCTACTACAAGCTGTTGGACCGGCTGTGTCGCCAGCTTCCGAAGGGAGTTCCGGTGAGCGAGTTGCCTGCGGGGCTGAGCGACCCCGAGACGTTGCGTGCGGCGGACGAAGACGGCTTGATCGAATTCGGGCACCGAGTGTTCCTCAGTAGAGCAGAGGATGGCAGGATCACACGCTTCGACTCGCGGGAGTATCGACACGTAGCCCACCCCCAACCGGGGAGCGACGCTCTCCGCTGGGGCGGCAAATCGATGCCCCAGATTCTCGCCGAATTCGCGGACGAGGACAGCCGCAAGGAATCATGCGAAGGCTATCACCCGGACGTGCGCTGGCACGTTCGTCTTGCTGACGCTGTACGGAAGGCGTTTGCGGATTGGAAGTCGAGCGAACTGCATCGGCGAACGCTTCCCGCAGACGACGGCGGCGGCGGACAAGGCGGGGCTGACGACGATAATGAATGGGTGACAGCGGCACAGATTGTCGAGAAGGGGTATGTGACGAGCCAGGGTCAATTGAGCAAGCGTGCCGGGCGTAATCCGGCGATTCGGCGCGCAGCCACCGACGTAGATCGCAGGCGGCTAACCAACGATCGTATCCGATACGTCTACAACGCGCGGTTGATCTACGAATCGACGGAGGGGTCGCCGGGAGATTGAACCCCCTTCTTCGTGTCGGACCACACCACTTCAAAGGAAAGTCACTTTCCGACGATTTTCCACTAAGAAAAAACCTGCCGTTCCACGCAACGCGGCAGCGGTTTTGGCGCGTCTGTGCACGGAATGTGAGTTTCCATCGCCGTCCGGTGCTTAGAGTCGCGAAGCCGGCCGCGCAACGACGCGTGGCTCGCGTGGAATCATGTTGTGGAACTGCTGACAGTGCGTGAAGTTGCGGAGGCTCTTCGTGTCTCGCCAAGACAAGTCTTCAAGCTACGAGAATCCGGCCGGTTGCCCGACTGCGTCCGAGTCGGACGTAGCGTCCGTTGGCCCAAAGAGACGATCGACGATTGGATCGCGCGGGGGTGCCCGGCGCGCGAGGAAAGGGGCGAGTCGCAATGACGCGTCCCGTTTCCCGAATCCTCGAAGCTCTCCGTGTGGCAACGGGGGTTCAAGCGAAACGCAACGGATGTGGATGGTCGGCGCGGTGCCCCGCACATGACGACCACTCACCCAGCCTCAGCGTCGCGGAGGGTGACGACGGCCGGGCGCTCGTAAAGTGCTTTGCGGGGTGTGCGACCCAAGCGATCGTGGCCGCGTTGGGGCTGACTATGGTGGACCTAATGCCCGACCGCGACGAGCACCGAGCGACCGCGCGGCGGCGCAACTCCGCCGCATCGCCAATTTACTCGACGCTCGACGACGCGATTGAATCCGCTGGGCGCAAGATCGGTGAGCGTGCAGATGTTTGGCGCTATCACGATGCTGACGGGGCAGATGTCATGGCTGTGGCCCGGTTCAGCATCGCAGGCGGTGGGAAGGAATTTCGTCCGTTCCACACGAGCGCCGGTGGCTGGGTGTGCGGCGATCCGCCGGGCAAGCTGCCGTTGTACGGTCTACGTACACTCGGTGACACGGCCCGCGTGTATGTCCTTGAAGGCGAGAAATGCGTTGACGCGGCGCGATCAATCGGACTTGTGGCGACGACCAGCGCGCACGGGGCGAAGAGCGCCAAGAAATCAGACTGGACCCCGCTCGCCGGGCGCGAAGTCATCATACAGCCCGACCATGACGATGCCGGAGAGCGGTACGCTCGCGAAGTTGCGTCTGTGTGCTTGGCCCTAACTCCGCCTGCAACGGTCAAAATCGTCCGACTGCCGGGGCTGCCGAACGGCGGCGACATCGTGGACTATCTCGAATCGCGGGACTCGACGACCGCCGAGGATATCGCGATCTATGTCAACAGCTTGGCGGACGACACGCCCCCAACGCGGGCGAGCGTCAAAGATGGGGCGGACGCAAGTCCGAATGTGCGGCGCTGCGCTGTCGTGACCGTTGGGGACGTGGCGCCCGAGCCGGTTCACTGGTTGTGGCCAACGCGGATCGCGATGGGCAAGGTGACGCTCTTGGTCGGCGATCCGGGCTTGGGCAAGTCGTTCGTCACGCTGGACGTGACCGCCCGTCTGACAACGGGCCGCGATTGGCCGGACATGATCGGCATCGGCGGGCCGGAACCGTCTGACGTGGTGATTCTGAGCGCCGAGGACGACGTTGCTGACACCATACGGCCGCGGCTCGACAAGCATGAGGCCAACGTAGATCGTGTCCACGTCATTCAATCGGTGATGCTGTCAGGGGACTACGCCGACGAAGGGGCGCCGACCGAACGGTGGTTGCGGCTGGACGAGGACATCACGCTTGTCGAGGACGTGGTTGCCGAGAAGCGA
>JAJDDR010000604.1 GCA_029260255.1 Phycisphaerae bacterium | reverse complement strand
AGTGGCATCCTTGGCGAGCACGGAACGGGGGCAGTTGGTGCTGGTGGCGCCGCGTTCCATGGCCGATGGAAAAAGTCGAGATATCGTTATTGACAATATGTGTGAAGTAGGATATTTTGCGGGTATGGCAAGCAAGAAACCAAGACATGGCGGGCTGGCGGACTTGATCCGTTCGGCGTTCGCCGACTCGGGCATTAGCCGTTTCGAGTTGAGCAAGCGGTCGGGCGTTTCGTACAGCGTGACGCATCGATTCATCACCGGCGAGCGTAGCGTCCGGCTGGAGACAGCGGACAAGATTCTCGCGGGGTTGGGGCTGGAAGCGCGGCTCGTGCCCACAAGGAAGGGACTGTAACGATGGCAAGCATATCACGCGAGGCGAACGGACGGCGGACGATTCAATTCGTCGCGGGCGACGGAAGCAGAAAGAGCATCCGTCTGGGAAAGGTCTCCCAGCGGGCAGCCGAGAGTGTCAAGATACACGTCGAGCGGTTGATTGCGGCGATTGTGACCGGCTACCCTGTCGAAGATGAAACTTCGCGTTGGTTGGCGAGCTTGGACGAGACGCTGTCCGAGCGCTTGGCTGGGGTTGGACTCATTCCCAAGCGAGATTCGACGCGGTTGGGCGAATTCCTTGAATCGTTCGTCGCTGCGCGTTCGGACGTGAAGACCAGCACGCGGAATAGCTACGAACGGACGCGCAAGAACCTCGTCGGATACTTCGAGGCAGATGCTCCGTTGCGCAACATCACGCCCGGCGACGCCGACGCTTTCCGGCTTTGGATGACAACAAACGAGAATCTCGCCGACAACACGATGCGGCGACGCACGGGAATCGCACGGCAGTTCTTCAAAGTCGCGGTTCGACGCGGGCTGATTTCGGCGAACCCGTTCGAGGGCTTGGCTGCGACCGTTCGCGCCAACCCGGACATGTTTCGCTTTGTGACGCTCGACGAATCCGACAGGATCATCGAGGCGTGTCCCGACGTTGACTGGCGCGTCGTGTTTGCGCTTTGTCGTTTCGGCGGGCTTCGCTGCCCGTCCGAAGTCTTGGCGCTTCGATGGTCCGACGTTGATTGGGCGCACGGCCGATTCCGCGTGACCAGCCCGAAAACGGAACACCATCCGGGTGGGGCGTCTCGAATGGTCCCGCTGTTCGCCGAATTGCTCCTCCACCTGCGTGAGGCCTTCGAGCTAGCCGAGCCCGGCGCGGAATGGGTTGTGGAGCGTTATCGCGCCCCGTCCGTCAATCTTCGGACGCACCTTTCGCGAATCATCCGCAAGGCCGGGTTGGAGCCGTGGCCAAAGCTGTTTCAGAATCTGCGCAGCACGCGGGAAACGGAACTGGCTGACGCGTTCCCCCTTCAAGCGGTTTGTGCCTGGATTGGAAACTCCCAGCCGGTGGCGGCCAAGCATTACCTGCAAGTGACCGACGAGCACTTCGAGCGCGCAGCCGGGATCGGGCCAGCGCAGCGCGCTGCAGAATCCGGTGCAGAAGGCGCACGCATCCCGGCGAATGGCGATGAACTCGACGGGGCCACCAATGCAAAAACCCCTGGTTTTTCAGAGGTATTCGCAACGAAGCAACTACGTTCAAGACCCGAGTATGCGCCCGGGAGGACTCGAACCTCCAACCTACAGATTCGAAGTCTGCCACTCTATCCAATTGAGCTACGGACGCCTACCTCATTTGAAGTGTATCCCCCAGCCGATCGCACGTCAAAGGACAAACCGCCCACCCTGGTTGCCACGTCGCGCGATCAGAACTTGATGTTCAGATCGAACCGGAATCGCCAGCGATCGTCGGCGCGCAGCGGCGCGAACGACCAATCGGTCGCCATCCGCTCGCTGACCATTCCCCACGCATGCAAGCCGATCTTGTCGGTGAGCTGATACTGAGCACCGAACAGATGACCCCGAAACCCCGTCGCCAACGTGAAATCGTCCTGCGCGACCGCGGACAACACGGCCTCGCGCTCGATGTCCTGGTATTGATAGTAGACGCGCCAATCCCCGGCGTCGCGCGTCGCGCCGTACGCCACGCCGCCCGCCCACCCCGCTGCCAGGGAATTCGGCGCGCGCAGGTTGCGGAGATACTCCCCGCTCACGATCAGCGGTTTGGGGAATCCGTCGTACGTCACCGCCACAAGCGGGTTCAACACACTGAATCGCGAGCGGAAGGCATCACCCGCAACGAGATTGCCTCGATTGTCCGCGATGACGACGAGACTGTCGTCGGGGTCCAAATCCGTGAAGCGATACCAGCCGATGGCCGTTGAGACGTCCCAATCGTCCGCGAGCCGCTTCGCCCCGGCCATCTGAACGACGAACGCCGACGCCTCGTCAAGATCACCCTGCTCGATCACAATGTACTCGCCGGCCACGATGTCGAGGCGATCAAACACCTTCAGGTCGCGCAATGTGTAACCGGCCGCGATACCCTCGGGCTGGACGTCCCCGTCCCAGACCAACTCGCCATACACCGGATTCGTCTTGAAGGAGTGCCCGAACTTCCCGACCGAAACCCAGGCGCCGTTCGCCCATCTCGGGCGATAGGTCAGATGCACCCGGTCGAGGCTGACGTCGAAACTGTCGAAGAAATCACCGAACGTCACGTGCGGCGAATTGGGGTCGTCCGCATCTCCGGTGATGAGTCGGCCGGCGATCTGGAGTTCGTCGGTTGCCTGATAGGTAGTGTCCTTCCGGTGAGCGTGCGTGAGGGGATTTGAGCGGGCCGGGATCGTCAGCCGGCGACGGTCGATGGGTCAGGATGACCGCGACGCCTCGAATTGCTGTCGCAACGTCCGGAGCTCCTGGTCGCAAATGAATCCCACG
>JAJDDR010000603.1 GCA_029260255.1 Phycisphaerae bacterium | reverse complement strand
CTGGGCAATCAGATGTATCTGCTGGCCGGACTGTTCGCGCACAATCTCATTCGCGAATTGCAGACGCGGACTGCGGACCGCTCCCGCGGCACGACGGACAACCGCGCGGCCTTGTGGGTATTCGAGCGTGTGGACACGGTGGGTAAGACGTTATTGCAGCGCGCCGGCCGTTTGACGCACCCAAGCGGAAAACTCACGCTGACCATCAGCGGAGGCAGCACGGTGAAAGAGAAACTCCTCAGCATCCTCACCCGCCTACGCCCCGCGGCCTGACGCAAACCGATCGGGTTTATGCAACGTTGTGGTATACTGGCAGTACAGCGCAAAGTAGCAGTGCCTGCCGTTGCGGTTTCAGTCGTGGAGTTGGTTGCCACGACGCATTTGCCCCGTAGAGATTTGTGAGGATAGCCCGGCGATTCATCGCTGGGTTCAAGATGGTGCCACAGGACACGAGTCCCGTCGGGGGCGACTGAGGACGGAGGCGAACTCATCGAAACGCGAGACGCTCGCGGTAGAGCGCGAAAGTCGAATGCGGACGACATTGCTCTGTACTGCCAATGGTTGCTCCCAACTCTGTTCCGGTGGCGGTTTCGGTGTCTCCGAGCGTCCGGTGGGTGCGGATCTTCGCGACGGGTGCGCTGGCGGACATTCGGGGTTATCAGTTGGACCCGATCGTGAGCGGTGGGACGGCCGGGCATTTGGAGTTGTTGGACGTCACGATCGAGCCCCGAGCGGACTTCGTGTTTGCTGGGCGGACGGACACCTACGAGGCGTTCAACCTGACGAACGGGCAGATGCTCTTCGGTGTGGATGGTGACGGCGCGCACATCCGCTCCCTCACGGTCGCGGCTCGGTTCATCCTGTCCCATCGAATGACGCGTGTCGGAGCACTGGCTGGATCGCCATACCAGCCAGATCCCTCGCTAGCGCTCGGGGTGACGAGGGCGTCGTCGTTTCTTTCGCCCGTGGCTGGCTACGCCGGTCCGCAGCTCGGAATGTCAGGAGGCGTTCGTTCGAGTTGGCACAAAGCAATCGCTCGGAATGACCGCAGGCATTCGCTCGGAATGACAGGTCGCGAATCGTGGCGTCAGTCGGTGTATTCGCGGGCGTCGAGGAACGACTGGAGGATGATCTGCGCGGCGAGCATATCCCGGCGGGCCTTCTTCTTCTTGCTGGTGAGGCCGCCTTCGGCGAGGTAGACATCGGCTTGGGCGGACGAGAGGCGTTCATCCCAGAGGTGGACGGGGTCTCCGGTGGCGGTCGCGAGGAGTGCTGCGAAGCGGCTGCTGATCTTCGCCTGCTGTCCCTCGCTGCCGTCCATGTTCAACGGGTGGCCGACGACCCACTCGTCGATGTCGAACTGGTCGGAGACGGCGTCGATCGTCTGGCGTACCTGGGCATCTACGCCGGGGGGTGCGGTGATCGTCGTGAGCGGTGAAGCGATGGACCCTACGGGATCGCTGACCGCGAGGCCGATCCTCTTGGTGCCGTGGTCGATGCCGATGTATCTGGCGCTCATGAGCAGATTGCCCGAGTGTCAGAGATACTTGTCGTCGTAGAGCTCTCGGATCTTGACTACGAGTTCGCGGATTCCCTGAGCGTCCCTCTTGGTGCAGATGAGGGTCGCGTTGGTGGACTGAACGATCACCAGATCGTCGACGCCGATGGTGGCCACGAGGTGATCGTCGTCGGCGACGATGATGTTGCCGCGCGAGCCGAGATTGATGTTGTGTTGCGCGACGGCGACGTTTCCGGCGGCATCGCCGCCGACGACCTGCTCGAGCGCGGTCCACGAACCGACATCCACCCATTGGCAGTTCATCTCGACGACCAGAACGCGTTTTGCTTTTTCCATCACCGCGAAGTCGATGGATATCTTGAGCAGATCGGGGTAGATGGCGCTGACGATGTCGTCGCGTTTGTCGGTGTCCCAGGCTTGCCCGCAGGCGGTGAGGCCTTCGTAGGAGTGCGGCAGGTGCTTTTGGATCTCGGCGAGGATCGTACGGACTGGCCAGGCGAACATGCCGCTGTTCCAATAGTACTTTCCGCTGGAGACGTAGCGCGTCGCGTCTGTGATGTTGGGTTTCTCGGTGAACGCCTTGACCTCGTAGACGCCGTCGACGACGGGTTCACCGCGTTTGACGTATCCGAAGCCGACGTGCGCGCTGGCGGGTCTGATGCCGAACGTCACGAGTGCGTCGGGATGGTCGGCACTGACGTTGAAACCCGCGTCGACAGCTTCGCAGAAGGTATCGACTGGGTTGATGATGTGGTCCGCGGTGAAGATGCCCATCTGCCCATCGGGATCGCGCTCCCGGAGAATCGCGGCGGCGAGTCCGACGGCGTTGACGGTGTCGCGACCGATGGGTTCGCCGAACAGGTTATCGGGGGAAAGTTCCGGAAGCTCCTCGGCGACGAGATTCAGATGGGTGGTGCCGGTGATGACGTAGATCGACTCGGGCGGCAGGAGTGCCGCGAGACGCTCGTAGGATTCACGCAGGAGGCTCTTGCCTCCGAAGAGTCGCAAGAGTTGCTTGGGTCTTGCTGCCCGGCTGGATGGCCAAAGCCTGGTGCCCGCTCCGCCGGCCATGATGACGGCATGACGCATTGTGCGAATCCTTTCGGTCAACCGACGTCGTCGAAATCAACGCGTTCGAGATCACTGGCGAACTCGAGCATCCACGGGCGTTCGCGCCCGTCTTCGAACCGCACGATGACTTGCATGCGCCCGGCCCTTCGGCCCATGGACATGACTTGTCCGATTCCGTGGTCGGGGTGACGCACGAGCGTCCCGACCTCCCACAAATGCAAGTCCTCTCGCAGATGCTCGCCGTGTGCGGACCGACTCCCGTTGGAACCGACGCCGCATCGGTCGTCCCATTCTATCTCATCATCGGGGAGTTCGTCGAGAAACACGGATCGCGTGGCTCGCTGGGTCACGCCGCGAACCATCCGCCAGAGCGCGTGCGTGATGGTCAGCCGCTGCATCGCCCGGGTCATGCCGACGAAGAACAGGCGACGCTCCTCCTCTTCCTCGTCGATGCTGAGCACGTCGCGAACGAGCGGAACGAGCCCTCTTTCCAGCCCGATGATGTACACGCAGGGGAATTCGAGGCCCTTTGCGGCGTGGAGCGTCATGAGCGTCACGGTCCCGGAATCGCCCTCGATGATGTCCTCGTCGCCGAGTAGGCTGGTGAAAGTCAGCCAGTCGAGCAGGGTCGCTTCGGGGTTGGCGGTATCATATTCTTCGGCGGCGTTGACCAACTCGTTGGCGTTGGCCAGGGGCTCGGGATTGGCCTCCTGCTGCTCGCCGAGCTGCGCGAGCATGCCGGAGAGACTCAGAGCCTGGTCGATCGCGTGGCGGGTGGAACCGCCGGCGAGAAGTTGGAGCGTCTGGAGAAGATCGGTAAACGCCTTGAGGCTGTTGACGGCGCGCTTTCCCAACCCGCATTCGTCGTAACGCATCACGGCGGTGAGGAGCGTGCAACCCTGGCGCTCGGCAAACGCCTTGAGGGTGTTGATCGTCGTTTTGCCGATGCCGCGGGGCGGTGTGTTGATGATGCGTTCGAGGGCGACGGTGTCGGCCGGGTTCACCATGACACGCAAGTACCCGAGGATGTCCTTGATCTCCTTGCGGGCGTAGAAGGCGGTGCCGCGCGCGATGCGATAGCTGATGCCCGCCGAAAAGAGCGATTCTTCCAGGACGCGGCTCATGGCGTTGATGCGGTAGAAGATTGCAAAGTCGCCGGGGCGGCGGCCTTGCACAACAAGTGACTCGATGTCCTTGACGATGGCCTCCGCTTCGGACCTTGCGTCGGAGCAGGTGAGGACGCGGACCGGGGTGCCCTCGTCGTTTTCGGTCCAGAGGGTTTTGTCCTTGCGGCCGATGTTCTCTGCGATCACCGCGCCGGCGACGGAGAGGATTCTCTTGGTCGAGCGGTAGTTCTGTTCGAGTCTAACGGTTTTGACGTTCGGGTAGTCGTGCTCGAATGAGAGGATGTTGGTGATGTCCGCGCCGCGCCAACTGTAGATGGACTGATCGGGGTCGCCGGTGACCATGATGTTCCCGTGATCGCGGGCGATCAGGTTGGCGATGCGGTACTGGGCGGCGTTGGTGTCCTGGTACTCGTCGATCATGACGTACCGGAAACGATCGCCGAGTTTGGCGCGAACTTCTTCGTTGCTTTGCAGCAGTAGTGCCATTTTGAAGAGCAGGTCATCGAAATCGAGGCCGGCGTTTTCCGCGAGGATCTCCTCGTACGCGGCGTAGATTCGGGCGATGGTCTTTTCCTGAAAGCCGGCGGCGTCGGCCATCTCAGCGGGGGTCTCCATGGCGTTTTTCGCGCGGCTGATGCCGGTTTCCGCGGCGCGGCGCCAGTTGTCCACGGCGAGTTCGAGGCGTTCGACGGCCTGCTTGATGAGTTTCCGCCTGTCGGATTGATCGACGATGGTGAAGTTCGGTGGCAGACCGGCCGCGTCGTGGTGAATGCGCAGCAGGCGGGCGCAAAGGGAGTGGAACGTGCAGACGGTCATGTCGTCGCCGGGACTCAGGGCGACGATGCGTTCCTTCATTTCGTTGGCGGCCTTGTTGGTGAACGTGATGGCCAGCACATGCCAGGGTCGGGTGACGGTGGTCGCGAGGTGTGCGGCACGGCGCGTGATGACGCGCGTTTTTCCGCTGCCGGCGCCTGCGAGCAGAAGCAACGCGCCGTCGGTGTGCGTGACGGCTTCGCGTTGCGGTTCGGTCAGGTCGCGCAGGAACTCCCGCACGCCGGGCGACGCGTCTGGTTGTGTGGGTGCCTCGCTCATGTTCAGAATAGCCATGTATAATCGTGGCGGGCGACGCGGTCAAAGCAAGCATCGCCCGGCGGCGCGGGTCGAATAATTCACCGGGCTTCTTGTCCGCGGGCGTTGCGATCGGTAGGCTCGGGTTCATGAACGTCGTCGCCCATGGGATCGATTTGATCGAGTGCGAGCGCATCGCGTCGATCCTGGAAAAGCACCCGGACCGCTTTCTCGAGCGGATTCTGACGCCGGGCGAGCGCAAGCGCGCGGCGCAATTCAAGGAGCCGGTTCCGCACATCACCGGACGCTTCGCGGCCAAGGAGGCGGTGCTCAAGGTGCTCGGCACCGGCTGGCGGGGCGAGATCAGTTGGCACGACATCGAGATCACCAACGACCCGCTAGGACGCCCCGTTGTTCAATTGAGCGGCGAGTGCGCACGCATCGCCGGGGCCAAGGGAATCGGCAAGATCCTGCTCTCGATCACGCATACCGCGAACTACGCGTCCGCCAGCACGATCGGCCTGGGAAGGGCCTAGTACTCCGACAACCGTGTATTGATGGGTGCCACCGGCAGCTTGCTGCCAGTGCTTCTGCTCATCACACTGGCGGACAAGCCGCCAGTGGCACCCGTTTTGCCATCGACTCATCAATTCACGCGTGTCGCAGTACTAGT
>JAJDDR010000602.1 GCA_029260255.1 Phycisphaerae bacterium | reverse complement strand
TGGTCCGCGAGCCACATGATGCAGCCTTCGGACGTCTCGCCGTCTTCATTCCACTCGTACGTGGATCTGTCCTCGCGTTCTGCTTGGTGGACAATCGGCGGGTCGCAGCGCCATACAAAGTGCCACCCCATGCCCAATCGGTGCGGCTGAACGTCCGTTCGCCGCGGCGTGGTTGCCTGTACTTGTTCTTGTGTTTCCATTTCGATGTCTCCATCTGACCGCGTGTTGTTTCATGTCAACGCGCACCAGACGCAGTCTGGCTGGTGTCGCGTTGGATACGTGTCGCGAGACCACGAAGGTCCCGCTCGTCGAGAACGTGTTTTGAAAAAGGGGTAGAGAATCAGCTACTTCGATCTCGGGCTGGCGTGATGCCAATCCCTGTTTCTGGTCGAGGATCGGTGATGGCCTGCGTCTTGTGACGCGTCCTTTCACGTGAAGATCCTCGGGCGAGGTCCAGTTGGAGAGCTCGCCCACGCGCTAAAGAGTGCTGTTGTGAGGATTGAAGAGTGGTAAACGGCGTGGGGTTTATAAGCATTACGATTACGCTTCACGCCGGGGGTGGGTCCGGGAAGGGCTGGCCGGGGCCGAGCCGGATGGAGTGACCTGCAGCTCAGGTGTGGCGCGGGGTGGCGCCGGCGGCCGCGCAGCCTCGCATCGCGACGCGTTCCAGCGACGTGGGCATGGGAGACCCGTAGCCACACAGTGTTCGTATTGCGGCAGGCAAGATCGAATTCATGCGAGGGAGAGTGAAGGCGAGACGTGCAGGCACACGGCAGCCGTGCTGGAATTGTTCGGTTCCGCGGCGTGGTGGCCAGTGCATCCACTGGGTCTCCGTGTGCGTGTTCAGGAAGGCCGGGACGGGCAGGAGGTTCCAGCAGTACCACAGACAGGCGCCCCATCCGCTCAGAGACGACGGACGGGGCGCCACAGGCTTCAGATCGGTGTGCCGCCTATTCGCCGCAACCCGGTCCCGTGAATCGAATCTGGAACGCAGCGAAGTCGTTCAGATCGACGTCGCAGTCTCCATCGAAGTCACCAAGCAAACTGCCGTCCGGCTCAACGTGATCGCTGGGCGGCGTGTAGTCGCACACGTCGACCCCGTTCATGACGCCGTCATCGTCAATGTCATCGTCACAGGCATCTCCGAGGGCATCGCCATCACAATCAGCCTGATCCGCGTTGCTGTCGCTCGGACAGTTGTCGCATACGTCGATCAGACCATCGCCGTCGGTATCGGTTTCACAACCGTCGGGAACGCCGTTGTTGTTGCAGTCACCGCACGCCGGATCATCGACGCAGTCCTCGATATCGCACTCGTCGGGAACGCCATTGGCGTTGCAATCATCCGACCCTCCCGACAGAGCGTCATACCGCAACACTTCTCCGTGGTATGAGTTGCCGTCGTGGAACGGCGAGAAGTAG
Source organism: Phycisphaerae bacterium (assembly GCA_029260255.1). GTDB lineage: Bacteria > Planctomycetota > Phycisphaerae > UBA1845 > UBA1845 > OFTM285. The sequence continues at coordinate 4,702 of JAJDDR010000602.1, read as the reverse complement.
ACATAATGACCGTCAAAGGTTCCTGCCTGGTAGCCTCCGCGGGCACCCGGGGGATCCTCGGTCTTGGCGTCGAACGTATCCCAGGCGGCCGGGTTCGCAAAGACCGCGTCCGTGTCGTAACGCAACACCTCACCGTGGTGTCCAGCACCGCCTGCGTACGGCACGAAGTAGATATGTCGACCGTCGAAGATGGCACCACTATATCCACCCAAGGCCTCTGGCGGACCGCTATGCTTGGCGTCGAACGTAGACCACGAACCGGAGTCCGTGAACCCGTCCGGGTCGTCAGTATCGAACCTCAGCACCTCGCCGTGATGTTCCGTACCGTTGTGCTCCGGGACGAAGTACACGTATTGACCGTCGAATATGCACTTGCGGTAACCGTCCGGATCCGTGCAGTCGACGCCCTGTTGGCAGTGGTTTCCGTAGTCATACGTCGTCCACGATGCCGCATCGTCGAACGCACCGAACGTATCGTACCGCAGGACCTCGCCGTGAGCTTCGCCGTCCCGGCCGTTGGGAGCGAAGTACACGTATCGCATGTCGAATGCGGCACCGATATACCCGATGGGGTTCACGCCCACACCATTCTCGCTCGGATCATACCAGGACCACGAACCGAGGTCGGAGAACCCGTCCGGGTCCAGCGTGTCGTACCGCAGGACCTCCCCATGGTTCCCACCACCGTTCGCCGTTGGGGCGAAGTAAACGTACTGACCGTCAAAAACACCTCCCATATAGCCGCCTTCTGTTCCGGGGCTGAAGCTCTGCCAGGACTCCGGATCGGTGAATCCTCCCATGGTGTCGTAGCGAAGCACGTTGCTGTGATATGCAGAAGCGTAGTGGAAGGGGACAAAGTAGACGTACCGCCCGTCGTAAACGGCGTCCATGTACCCTCCACTGTATCCGGCATCGTAGGCGTCCCACGACGACAACTCGTTATAGGGTGCGGCCGTGTCATAGCGCAAGACTTCGCCATGCTGCCCACCTGCACGGTGATAGGGCGCGAAGTAGACATGCCGGCCGTCGAAGACGGCGCCCGAGTAGCCGACGTCGTACACGGCGTCGTACGTCGCCCAGGACGCCGGAACGTGGAAACCAGGGCCCTGTTGAACATCGCATTCGTCGGGCACATCATTGACGTTGCAGTCAAGTGCCGTGCCGCAACCGTCAACGTCGCAAGGTCCACCCGGCTCACCGCAATCAAGATCGCAGGAGTCAGCGATGCCGTTGCTGTTGCAATCCTCCGGTCCTGCCGCCGGATAGACTTCCACCGTCGAGCTACCACAATTGTCTGTCGCCAAAGTGTCTACGAAGAAGAGCAACGGAGCGTGGAGGACATGCATGGTGAGCGCGTCCCCGACTTCGTTCAAAGTGAAACACCTGAAGTCGCCCGCGGTGCTATCAGAACAGGCAACAACGTGACGAGACATCGGGGCGCCACAATTCTCCCTAAAGTCGCTAGCCGTGAGTTCGAACGTGTATTGGCCCGGCGCCGCCACCGCCGTCTGCACGCCGTTCGCCAGGAGATCCGAGCCGATGACGTTTGTCCGTCCGTCGATGATGTAGGTCCCGACCGGGGCGCCATCGCTAGCGAATATGTCTACCGTTGAGCTACCAGTGTTGTCTGTCGCCAAGGTGTCGACGAAGAACAGCAGCGGGGCGTGGATGACGTGCATGGTAAGCGCGTCACCGACCTCGTTCAAGGTGAAACACCGCAGGTCGCCCGCGGTGCTATCAGAACAGGCAACAACATGGCGCGACATGGGAGCACCGCTATTCTCCCTGAAGTCACTGGCCGTGAGCACGAAGGTGTATTCGCCCACCTCCGGTACCGCTGTTTGCACCCCGTTTGTCGAGAGGTTCGCACCAACCACGTTGGTCCGTCCGTCAACGATGTAGGTTTCTGCCGTTGCCGATGTACACCAGCTGGCAAGTACAGCCAAAACGACAATCTCTCTGGATAACTGGGACGTGTTCATTGCATCCATCTCCTTTGACATCAAGAAAAGTCAAACAACTGGTTCCATCTTCTACACTTGCTCCTCAGCCCGAGCGCCCCCGTCCGCACCATCGGGTATTGCCGGATGCCACGGGCTGAGGAGTAGCACTACGAATAGCCGCGGTGGCCGTCTCCGAGTGGCTACCCGTTCCTGTCCTGTGTAGGGCAATTGCAGCGTGGGCCTCGATCCTTTCCGCGCGTTTGGTTTTTTTTGGCTTCACAGAGTCGGCCGCCTGCGCTGTTCGAGGATCGCCTGCCCGCCGGTGGATGGAACGTCAGGGAAGTTAACCGTCGCTTTACCTGGAGAGGGCAGTTGTGTAACATGGACAACCTTGCTGGCTAGACGATCCGGTACGGATCCGCGCGGGGCCGATCGACGGCGTCGTGCTGCGTCGGTCCGGCGCCGCGGCCTGGTGAATGCGGATCGTACCCGGCCACAATCCCCGTCGATCCGGGGCTGCAGGAGCGGGAACATGGCAGCGGGACGCACGGCTGACGTTCTAACCACGGTGACCAGCTTGAGCATGCTTGAGGGCCTCCGCGATCCCGTGCACCAGACCGTGTGGGCGGACTTCGTCGGGCGCTACCGGCCGTTGATCATTCGTTTTGGCATGCGATCCGGCCTCAATGGAGCCGATGCTGAAGACGCGGCCCAGAGCACGCTGACAGTATTCGCGACCGCTTACGCCGACGGCAAGTATGACCGCCAGAAGGGCCGATTGCGGCACTGGCTGTTCGGGATCGCCGCCAAGCACATCAACAGGGCGAGGTCCACCGCTCGGCGACGCGAGGTTCAGGTGGGCGGACAATCGGGCGAAACGGACTTCTTCGCCGGGTTGCCGGACGAAAACCAGTTCGAGGACATGTGGAACAAGGAATGGCAGGAGGCCGTCTACCGGCAGTGCATGGCCGAGGTGCGTACAGCGTTCGACGAGAGGACCGTGGCCGCGTTCGAGCTTTTCACTTCTGGCGACGGGTCAGCCCATGAAGTAGCTGAGCGCCTGGGGCTGACGGACAACGCCGTCTACTTGGCAAAGCACAAGATACTGAAGCGCATCCGTGAGATCCTGCCAGCCATGGAGGAAATCTGGTGAGCCGTTCATCGCGTTCTTGTTCGCAAAGGCCCTGAAAAAGTGGCACCGGGCGGAAAGGTCTCGCCAAGACGCGGCAATAGATAGTTGGACGGTCACATGCGAGATAAGCCGGCGCGGCTTGGACGACGCGACGAGGCTCGATGATCGGATGAGCACGGATGACTGATTGCCCGACCGAGGAAGAGCTGGCAGGGTACGCGGAAGGAGCATGCCGAGAAGGGGACGCAGCCGATCTACGCACCCACCTGGAAGGCTGCCCGGAATGTCGGCGATGGATCGAAGAGGCCAGCGCCAACCAGGACATCTTCGACGGTGTTCGTAGCGCGATCGGTCCTGTACTTGATGATGAAGGCGCCGGCTCGGACCCCGATCGCATTCTTGGCCGCCTCGATGCCGACACGCCTGACTCTGTCAAGGAACACGCCGTCGCCGAGAAGGTCTTCGGGGCCTGCGACGTCATCCGTGAGATCCACCGCGGCGGCCAGGGCGTCGTCTACCAGGCCCTACACCGCTTTACCCGGCAGCAGGTGGCCATCAAGGTCATTCGGGAGGGGCCATTTGCCGGCCGCCAGGGACGCGCCCGGTTCGAGCGAGAAGTGCACATTCTGGCCGGGCTCAAACATCCCAACATCGTCACGATCCACGACAGCGGCGTCAGCGCGGGGTGCTTCTACTTCGTAATGGACTATGTCGATGGGGTGCCCCTCGATCAGTACGTCCAATCCCGAGACCCAGCGATAGACGAAGTCTGCGAGCTCTTCATCAAGATCGGTGACGCCGTGAACGCGGCGCACCTTCGCGGTGTCATTCATCGCGACCTGAAGCCTGCCAACATCTTGGTTGACGCCGGAGGCGAGCCGCGTGTTCTGGACTTCGGTCTGGCCAAGACCGCCTCCGAGGATTCGCAAGCGACGGCCATGACCGTTACGGGCCAGTTCATGGGCTCGCTGCCCTGGGCAAGTCCCGAGCAGGTAACGGGTGACACCAGTCGAGTTGACGTTCGCAGCGACGTATATGCGCTTGGCGTTGTCCTGTTTCAGGCACTGACCGGGCGCTTCCCTTACGAGGTCGCCGGCAGCGTGCACGATGTCGTCCGGAACATACTCGAAAGCGAGCCCGCCAATCCGAGGACCGTTCGTCGGGCTGTCAGCGGAGACCTCGCCACCATCGTGTTGACGTGCCTCCGGAAGGATCCGGAAGAGCGCTATCAAAGCGCCGGCGGGCTGACGCGCGACCTTCGCCACTTCCTCACGCACGAGCCGATCGAAGCAAGCCGCGCTAGCGTGTGGTACGTCGTACGGAAGACCCTTTGGAAGCATAAGCGCACAGCCGTCCGGGCAGCAACGGTGGTTGTTGCATTGGTGGCAGTCGTGGCGGGCGTTGCGTACCGCGCGAGCCGAGCTCAGAACGAGGCTCTCGCCCGACAGGGCTATCGCAGAACCGTCGCACTTGCGCAGGTCGCGCACGACGCCAACAACATCGCGCTCATGAAGGAACTCCTGCTGGAGGCACCCGATCGCCTTCGCGGCTGGGAGTGGCGCTGGCTGAATAGGCTGGCCGATCCGAGCCTGGTCCGACTGGAGGACAGGGCGGGTCGCATCGACTG
>JAJDDR010000601.1 GCA_029260255.1 Phycisphaerae bacterium | reverse complement strand
AACTTCGAACCGAAGTGGCCGCGTGGGAGCGCGATCGCAACCAGCGCAGCGTCAACGTGGATTGGAGATTCCGCACCGCCGATGCGCGGATAAAGCTCAAACGACTCTACCCATCAATTGAGTAGTGTCGGAGTACTAGTGCCACCGGCCTTGGGGCAATGCATGGTGAACGAAACAGCCGGGCTCCTCGCTTCAGGCAACACGGCGGGGGACGCTTTGGGTCTTGCCACCGCAATCCAAGGGGACACCGCCATCGTCGGAGCGTACTTTGCGGACGAGGCAGGTGTTAACTCCGGCGCAGCGTACCTCTTTCACTATGATGGCGCAGCCTGGGTCCAGCAAGCCAAACTGCTCCCGTCTGACGGAGCGGCAGACAGCTACTTCGGCGCTGCGATCGCAATCGACGGTGGCACCGTTGTGATCGGGGCCTACGGGGCGGCCTATGGGGCGTACATCTTCGAGAAACCTGCTGCCGGGTGGGTCGATATGACAGAGGACGCCAAGCTGACTGGAACCGACGCACCGTTCGGCATCGGCTTTGGCATCTCTGTCGCCATTTCTGGCAACACCGTCGTCGTCGGTGCACACGGTGACGACGACAACGGGGCGGGCTCCGGCTCAGCCTATGTCTTTGAGGAGCCAGCGGGCGGTTGGGATAACATGACCGAAACTGCGAAACTGCTCCCTTCCGATGGTGCCGCGCAGGATAAGTTTGGCTTCGCAGTCGCTATCTCCGGTGATTCAGCTTTGGCTGGAGCAGCTGGCGACGACGACAACGGGGCGGGCTCCGGCTCAGCCTACGTCTTTGAGAAGCCGCCGGGCGGGTGGGCCAACATGACTCAGACTGGCAAACTCGTCCCCGCAGACGGTGGACCCATCCACAGTTTCGGTGTTTCGGTTGCAGCCTCTGGCAACGTGGCCGTGATTGGAGCGCCCTACGACAATGACAATGGGGCGTTGTCCGGTTCCGCGTACATCGTTCGTTTTGACGGGGTTAGTTGGGTTTGGGACGCGAAACTACTGTCCTCGAATGGCACTGCGGGAGACGTTTTTGGCGACGGAGTGGCAATCTCCGGTAACACCGTAGTGGTTGGCGCACCTCGCCACCAAGCCGGGAGTCCGTCCCCCGGGTCAGCCTATGTATTCGAGATGCCGACCGGCGGTTGGGTCAACATGACGGAAAATGTGGAATTCATCCCATCCGACAGTGCAGTGGGAGACACCTTCGGCCAGGAGAGATACGGAGTTGCGGTATCGGGTGGCATTGCGGTGGTCGGAGCACCCTACAGCGACGTGAACGGCGTGGATGCCGGAGCAGCCTATGCCTTTCATGGCTTGTCCGACTGCAACGGCAATGGTGTTGTGGACACGTGTGACATTGATGCAACAACAAGCCCCGACGTCAACGGAAACGGACTACCCGACGAGTGCGATCCGGGAGCGTGCGATTTGAATGTCCTTATCTGCGTTACCCACCTCAACCAGGTGGATTGTGAAAGCCAAGGCGGGATTTACTTGGGTGGGGCCACGGGCTGCGGTTGCGCGAACGGCGCCCCAGCCGTCTCCGAATGGGGGCTTGTTGTGATGACGCTGTTCACGCTCACCGGCGGGACGCTCGTATTCAACCGGCGTCGTCGGTCGGTGGCGGCGTAACGTGATGATTCGGGGGACACACACTTAGTTAAGTCTCGGGACATGCACTGTATCTCCGCGGTTTGTCGGGGTTGTCGGGGTTGTTGGGGTGGCGCGCGCCGGGCTTGCGGGGGGTGCGGTCTCGGCCGGTGTGCGATTCGATCGGTCGCACGTAGGCTAGGTCTCCGCAGGGGCGGCTGGTACGCGTCTTTGTCCGCAGGGAGTGCGCGTGCTCCTCCCGGCCGCGAAGGTGTGATCGCTAACGTGATTTCATCTCGGGCAAGTATCGCTGGCGGACCAGGGGGTCCGGTTTCCGAAAGCTAACATCCGCACGGTCAATCAAGGTGTGTGTCTCCCCCCGAAAACTCCCCAGAGAATAGTTTGTGGCAACAATTGACAAATATGGTCACAAGTGCTACACTGACTTCGGGTAGGCATCGCACGATCAACCACGCAGGAGCAACCCCGTGAGCCGATCACTCAATCTCTCGCTGACCGACGAACTCCGGTCGTTCATCGACAAGAACTGCGGCGACGGAACCATGTTCGCAACCCCGAGCGAATTTGTGCGGGCCGTTCTGCGCGAAAAGAAGGAATGTGAAGACGCCGCATCGTTGCGGGCATCCGTTCTCGAGGGGTATCAGGATATCGGGGACGGACGAGTCATCGAGTATGAAGGCAACCTGCGATCTCTCATCAAGGAATCCCGCCGGCGCGACAAGTCGGGCTGGCAAAAATGACGCGGTTGTTTTTGACCAGGCGCGCCATCGAAGACTTCGCCGCGATCGAAGCCTACTCAATCCAGGCTTGGAGCCGGCGCGTCGCAGATGATTACCTTGCGAAATTCGAAGCTGCGTTTGAGCTTCTTCAATCATCCCCCGACCTCCTGCGTCGCAAGCGAGAGTTCTCCGGCCGGTTGCTGTTCTACCGCGTCGAGAAGCATTGGCTCGTGTGTGATATGATCGACGATGACGTGTATGTGCTCACGGTCAAGCATGGTTCGATGGATCTGCCAACCCGGATCGCGGAACTTGAACCTCAACTTATCCATGAGGCCGAACTCGTGTATCGCCGGATTGTTGAAGATCGTTCATGAACTCCGAGATGCAGCCCGAGAGCACGGCTCGTCCATCACGCCCGAGTGGGACCGGCATTGGAAGAGGTAGCCGCGTTTCTTCTGGCGGACGCTGATTGGATGCGACGAGCGTACGCCTACCCCTCACGCCGACTCTAAGGAACCCCGACGCCCCGCGTCCGTATTGTCGCTGGGTGCCCGAGAACATTTTTTTCAGCGGTTGTGCCGAGACGAGATGCGCCGGATGTCCGGTAAAGCGTCCACCGTGCGCGCGGCAGAGAGGGTCGTCACGGTTATGGGAACATTCGTTCGTCTCATAAGTCGGAGCAGCCGAAAACGGCGCGTGACAAGGTCCAACTTCGTGTTAAAGGCCGTTTATCGGGGTGACGATTTTTGTCCTGTCGCGAACGAAGGCGTTGTCCCGGTTGTTCTGTGGCGGAGGATCGATCCGGTTGTATCAGGTCGGATTCAATTGTGCGGAGTACGGTGGTCACCGGGCGTGTCGCGTGTCCACGAGTGCAGGGGTAATCAGACGTGGCGCCTCGGTGGCATGGCACGCAAGCATGCGGCGTCCGAAAGTCGAGGAGTGTGAGACCGGCCGGCAGCAGCGGATCGGCACGTGATAGGGTCCGGTTTGGGCTGAGCACCACAAAGGGTGGCACGGTTACGCTGTTGACGGTCAGGAGGCACGACGAAAATGAGCAGAATCAACACCAACGTCCAGTCGCTCATCTCTACCCGTGTGTTCCAAAAAAACAGCACGGATCTGAACCGGGCGTTGACTCGCCTGAGCACGGGCCTGCGCATCAACTCCGGACGGGACGATCCGGCGGGGTTGATTGCGTCCGAAACGCTGCGTTCGACGAAGCGAGCACTGACCGCCGCGACGGACAACGCTCGGCGTGCGGATACAATCGTCGCGGTGGCCGAGGGCGGGCTTCAGGAAGTCAATTCGCTCCTCTTGGACCTGGAAGACCTGGTCGACCGTACCGCGAACGAAGCCGGTCTGACGGATGCGGAGGTGGCGGCCAATCAGCTTCAGATCGACTCGATCCTGCAGTCGATTACGCGGATGGCCAACTCGACGACGTTTGGTAGCAAGAAGCTGCTGGATGGGACGCTGGACTTCAACACGTCGGGCTACAATACTGCAACGGTCGGACAAACCGCTTTCAGCACCGCTGTCACGTCCCTCCAGGTGAATACTGCGTCCGTGGCGGACAACTCGTTCCAGGCAGGTGTGATCGAAGTCGTCACGGGGTCGCAATACGCGTTCGTCAGCGCGATCGGGGACGGGCAGGGTGCGACAAACCTGCTCGACGGGGCGTTGTCAGCCGCGGTGACGATTCAGGTGGCCGGCAACTTTGGTGTGCAGAATTTCAGTTTCGCGTCCGGCGCAACGATGGCGCAGATTTCCACGGCGGTCAACGGATCCACGCAACTCACCGGGGTGTCGGCCACGGCGTCCGCCGGCGGCGGCGATGGAACCACCCACATCGTTTTCCACAGCACGACCTATGGAAGCAAGGGGTTCGTCGATGTCGACATTATCAACAACAGCGGGGTGACGGGGCTCAACCTAGGCGGCAGCGGTCGCGACACGGGCGTTGACGGGACGATACTGATCAACGGTCAGAACGCCGTTGTGGACGGGCTCAAGGCTTCTGTACGCACCAGTTCGCTCGACGCCGAGTTGATCCTCGGCACGGCGTTCGGAACCACTGCGGGCGGGCAAGCCGGGTTCTCGATCAACGGCGGCGGAGCGAAGTTCAACATCGCGCAAGAAGTCGGTTTGGTGGGTCAAGCCACAATCGGGATCAAGGGGGTGGGCACCGGGTCACTGGGCAACGCTTCGGTCGGTTTCCTTTCCACGCTCGCCCAGGGGGAGACCAACGATCTTACCAGCAAGAACTTCGCGACGGCACAGCGCGTCGTGCGGGCGGCGATCGAGCAGGTGTCGACGTTGCGTGGTCGATTGGGCGCGTTCCAGCGGAACACGCTGGACAGCGCGATCAACTCCATGCTGGTCGCGTTCGAGAACACGGCTGCGGCCGAGAGTGCCATCCGCGATGCGGACTTCGCGGTCGAGACGTCCAATCTGACGCGTTCGCAGATTCTGGTGAACTCCTCAACGGCGACGCTGCAGTTGGCCAACGCCGGTCCGCAGAATGTCCTGGCCTTGCTCGGGTAAGCCTCAGCGATCGACTCGCAATAGACAAGACGGCCCGTTGCGGAGTAGCGACCCGCAACGGGCTTTTTTTTGGCTCATCCGGATGTTTCGTGGCGCCGCGCTGGTGTAGTGCCTCAGCCAGATAGCGTTTTATCAGAACCGCTCCCTTACGGTCGCGGCTCGGTTCAGGAAGGCGTCGTACATTCTGAGACACTACACCAGGCCCGCCGTTCACGGCGGGTGAAGCGATTGGGGGAGGAGCGTTTGCGGTCCCGTCACCCGGCCTGAAGGCCGGGCCTAGCGTGGACATCGCCTCGACAACCACGACTGCAACGCGTAGGCCCGAAGCGTATCCAAGATTCCTGAAGGGGCCTTTTTTTCGGACCCGTACGTCCGCACCCGGGGCACGCTCGCCAAGTCCAGCCTTGCAATGAGGTTATGCAGTTCTTTTCGGACGCAATTATCTAAAGCGGGACCTGGGGTGCGACGACATCGTCATTTAGGCTGCGGGCGATAACGCGGTCTGAACCTTCTTCGTTGTGTTGTGCAGCGAATCGCCGTGACCGCCCGCGTGAGCTACTGACCGCATCGCGCCGATCGAAAACGAATGGGGCCGCACATGGTGGTGCGACCCGGCGCCGGGCGCGATAGACGCCGCCGCTTCATCACGGAGGATGGCATGTCACGCATCAACACGAATGTCACCGCCCTCACCGCAATCGCTCAACTCCGGCGGAACAACCTCGATCTCGGCATTCGCCTCGAGCGCCTAAGTACGGGGCTGCGAATCAACCGCGGCAAGGACGACCCTGCCGGTCTGATTGCATCGGAGACGCTTCGCTCGGAGATGCGCGCGCTGTCGCAGGCGATTGAGAACTCCGAGCGGGTGATCAACGTGGTGTCGGTCGGCGAGGGGGCGTTGAACGAAGTATCGTCGCTGCTGCTCGATCTGCGATCGTTGCTGCTGAGCAGCGCGAACACCGGTGCGCTGACGTCGCAGGAGTTGGACGCCAACCAACTGGAGATCGACTCGCTTCTGCAGAGTGTCGATCGGATCGCCCAGACGACGGCCTTCGGCGGCAAGAAGCTGCTGAACGGTGGGTTGGGATACACGCTGGCCAACGTGGACGCGGGAGCCATCGCGTCCGTCGAGACGTATTCGGCGCGGGTGCCCGAGGGCGGAACGGTCAACGTGGTGATCCAAGTGACCGCCTCGGCGGAGACGGCCGAATTGCTGTACTCCGAACCGGTCATCGGGACGGGAATCTCCGGCGCCGCGACGTTCGAGTTGGCGGGTGCGCTGGGCGCGGAGATCCTGAGTTTTGCGAGCGGGACATCGGTCGCGAACATCGCGAACGCGATCAACGCGGTGCGCGGGGCCACGGGGGTTTCCGCCGGCCTCTCGGTCGCGGGGAACGGTCAGGCGGGCTTGCGGCTGGACTCGACGGAGTACGGGTCGGAGCAATTCGTCAGTGTGAAGGCGATCTCGGGGACGACGTTCATCGCCAGCGCGGTCGGCGAAACGACGCGGGATGCCGGCGTGGATGTCTCCGCGTTGGTCAATGGACAACAGGGCAACGCGAAGGGGCTGCGTGTCGACGTTCGTGCAACCTCGTTGGACGCACGGCTGAATCTCACTGCCGCGGCCGCGACGGCGATTTCGTCCTCGACGTACACCATTACGGGAGGCGGCGCGCAGTTCCAGATCACGCCGGAGGTGACGGCCAACGGGCAAGTGAGTATCGGTTTCAACTCCACGTCGACGGGCAATCTCGGCAACTCGGTGATCGGCTTCCTGAATTCGCTGCGCTCGGGTGGAGCGAATGAGGTCGCCGGGGGGAACTTCCTCGCGGCCGAGCGGATTCTGGCGGAATCGATCAACCAGATCGCGTCGCAGCGCGGTCGGCTGGGTGGTCTGCAAAAGAACCAGCTCGAGACGAACATCAACAGCCAGCAGGTCCAGTTGGAGAACGTCACCGCGTCGGAATCGGTCATCCGCGACGCGGACATGGCAACCGAGATATCGCGTCTCACGCGCGCCCAGATTCTCGTGCAGAGCACACAACTGACGCTGCAAATCGCCAACCAGCAACCCCAGGCCGTCCTTCAGCTTCTCGGTTAGGGGTGCGTTGACAGAGGTTTGGACGTGGCGTCACCCCTGGTGGGTGACGAGTTGCGCCAACCGGCGTGGCGGTGCACGTCGCCGCCCACAGGGGGCGACGCTACACTTTTTCAACGCGCTGCTATGGGTGTGGTCCGTACCCGCGGACCGTGGGGATGGAACGGAGCCTGGTTCGCGCAACTCTTGCGCCTCGTTCGGCAATCGTTGCATCCAGTCTTATGGGCGGCGCGGTCGATAGACCGGGAGGTAGTTCTTTTCAGGCGGATAGGGACCGGGGCGTCGACGCTCCGGTTCGGCGAGGTAAACCATGTCGGGCATTAGCAGCGGCGTAGGCCTCCTCTCGGGGCTGCCCACGCAGTCCATCATCGACCAGTTGATCGCACTCGAGTCGCGTCCAATGCTCCTTCTGCAGGGGCGCGTGCAGCGGATTCAGGCGCAGCGCACGGCTTACGCCGAACTGAGCGCGCGTCTGCTGGGGCTCAAGAGCACCGTTGCCCGATTCGACGAAACCCAGTTCTTCCGCGCCTCCGCCGCCCAGAGCAGCGACGAAAGCGTTCTTACCGCAACGGCCGGCGAGGGCGCCGCGCAAGGCACTTTTCAGTTTCAGGTTCGGTCGCTGGTCACCAACCATCAGCTTCTCAGCGGCGGTTTCGTCGATACGGATCGCCAACCGGTGGGAGCGGGCAGCCTGTCGTTCGAGATCGGGCACGGGCGGCTGGACAGCGCCACGGCACTCGGTTCATTGAACGGCGGCGACGGTGTGCGACGCGGCACGATTGAGATCACCGACAGCAGCGGAGACCGCGCGAGCATCGACCTTACCACGGCGCTGACCGTTCAGGATGTCGTGAGCGAGATCAACGCGAACACGCAGATCGCCGTACAGGCCCGAGCCGACGGCGACCACCTCGTCATCGAGGACACAGCCGGCGGCAGCCTGACGGTCCGCGATCTGTCGGGTGGACACATGGCCGAGGATCTGGGTATCGTGGGAAGCAGTGACTCGGGAGCCATTGCGGGTTCCGCCGTCGTTTTTCTCAGCGATCAGACGCAGCTCTCGGTATTGAACGACGGCAACGGTGTCAGCGCCGGCAACGTCGGTCGCGACATCGAGATCACCTCCGGCACGAACACGTTCACGGTCTCGCTTCGCGGCCTGTTGGAGCAACCGACGAACCTGGACGTATTGAACAACGGCAACGGCGTTCGGAACGGCACGATTCGCATCACCAACCGGGCGGGTGAATCGGCCGAGATCGTGATCGACGATTCGGTCGAGTCGATCGGCGACGTCATCGGTGCCATCGAGTCGGCCGGTATCGACATTTCCGTGACGACCGGCGCGGTTGCGGGGCAACTGGTCATCACGGACGAGTCGACGCCGGGTGACAGTGCGACGCCGCACAACCTGACGATTGAGAACGTGACGGGTCAGGCGGCATCAGATCTGGGTATCGTTGTTGATACGGACCAGACGACGTTCACCGGGTCGGAGATTCATCGCATCAGTACCATCGGTGATGTACTTCGGGCGATCAACTTCGCGGTGGACGACCGTGATCCAACCAATCCGATCCACAATGAGGACATCGTGGCCTCCATCGGGTCGACTGGTCGCGGTCTCTCGTTGAACAGTCTCTCGGGAACGCAGTTTTCGGTGGCGTCGGGCGACGAGCGCTCCAGCGCGGCGGAAGAGCTGGGGCTGCTAACGGCTCCGAACACGACCCCCACGAATCATACGGGTCGCGACGTTCTTGCGGGTCTCAACACGGTCTTGTTGAGTTCTCTGAATGGTGGCGCGGGGGTCAGCCTCGGCGAAGTGAAAGTGTGGGATGCGGACGGGGACACCGTCATCATCGATTTCAACGAGACGCCACCGGGACCGCCGGGAAGCGTGCAGGCGTTCATCACGCGATTCAACACAGAGACCGCCGCAGCAGGTGTTGGTGTCACGGCGCGTCTGAACGATGCCGGGAACGGTATTCTCCTGGAAGACACTTCGGGCGGCAGCGGAAGGGCGCAACTGAACGACGTCGGCTCCCTCGGAGGGACGACCGTTGCCGACCTGTTCGGTGCAAGCGAGGTTCTAGCGACGAACGGCGTCATCGACAGCGGCAATGCGCAGCTCCAATACGTTTCGCGGTCCTCACTGTTGGAAGATATGAACTTCGGGCGTGGCGTGAATCACGGACGGTTCGTCATCACGGCGAGCACGGGGGCGGCGGTCAGCATCAACATCGGCGCGAACCAGCGTACCGTCGGCGATGTGATTGACTTCATCAACGCGTCCGCGGGGGGAGTGGGCATCGAAGCGCGAATCAATGCCCAGGGCGACGGCATCGAGATTGTCGATCGGTCCGGCGGAACGGGAACGTTCAAGGTCGTCGACGAGAGTGGCACGACCGTGGCGCGCGATCTGAACATCGCGGGAGAGGGGTCCTCGTTCGAGGAGGACGGCGAGTCGTATGAGCGGATCGACGGATCGTACGAGTACCATTTGGCGATCGACGCGGACGACACGCTGGCCGACGTGCGTCAGAAGATCGAGGACTTGGGAATCGATATCAATGCGTCGATCATCAACGACGGCGGCGGCTCGAATCCGTTTCATCTTATCGTGTCGTCCGGCGTGAGCGGTACCCGTGGGCAGGTCGTTGTCGATTCCGGGGACACGGATCTCTCATTCGATACGCTGGTTCGGGCGCAGGACGCCGTGGTTTTCTTCGGTGGTTCGGATGCCGAGAACCCGATCGTGCTCACGAGTTCGACGAACACGCTATCCGACGTTCTGGAAAACGTGACCATCAACCTGACCGGGACGTCGGACGCCCCCGTGGAGCTGTCGATCACGCGAGACGTGGACCGAATCGTGACCGATCTGGGATCGTTCGTCAGCAGTTACAACGGGGCCCTCGAGTCGATTGAGCAGCATACGTCGTTCGACGCGGAGACGGACGTTCGGGGTACGTTGTTCGGTGAGAACACGGTGAACCTAGTCCAGAATCGCTTGCGCAGCGCCGTGACCGGGAGTGTTCCGGGCGCCCGCGACGGGTTGGACCGGTTGATCCTGGTTGGCGTCAGCGTTGGAAACGGTGGTCGACTCTCCTTCGACGAAGATCGTTTCCGTGAACTCTACACGGAGGATCCCGAAGCGATCGAGGCGCTCTTCACGACGGAAGACACGGGCTTGGGGGATCGGTTGGACACGATGCTCGACGACCTGACACGCAGCTTCGATGGTCTCCTGACGCGGCGGGATGATCTGCTCGGTGGACGGGAAGCGTTGTTCAACACGCGGATCGATGCGCTCGAGGAGCAATTGGAGCGCAAACGGGCGCGCCTCGAACGGCAATTCCAAGGGCTGGAGACGTCCCTGGCCAACCTGCAGGGCGCCCAGTCGGCCGTGGGTACGCTGGCGTCCCTGGCCGGCGCGAGCGTTCTTTAGTGCCACTCCGCGGCATGATCGCGGGCGAAGCTCGTTCCCGCACGTCGGGACGGGAGATTATCGGTCTTCGCTCGGGCAGCGCCGGGTTGCCGTGGATCACGGATTAACGTACTTCGGGCGATCACAACGACCGATAGACGGGGTGTCATGAGCACGCTCGACGCGAATCAGTACGTCCGGAATGCGGTCATGCAGGCCGGTCCGGAGCAGCTTCAGCTGATGCTCTTCGACGGTGCGATCCGCTTCGCCCTCAAGGGTCGTGAAGCCATTGAAAACAAAGACTACGAGAAAAGCTACGAGTCGCTGAGCCGCGCCCAGAAGATCCTCGTGGAGATGGAGGCGGGGCTCAGGCGCGAAGCGAACCCGGAGTTGTGCGATCAGATGGCGGCGCTGTACAACTTCGTGTACCGCAAGCTGGTCTCGGCCTGCGTGAAGCGCGAGACGTCGCACATCGATGATGCGCTGAAGATCCTCCGTCACCAGCGGGAGACCTGGGGCATGTTGCTCGAAAAGGTCGCCAAGGAGGTCCACGGTCGCGATCCGCACGGAGCGACCGAGTCCGCCCAAGTGGCGTCGCTCTCGGTTGAGGGCTGACACCGCGATTCGAATCAACTTGACCATCGCGGCGCCGGTCATATAGTCGGGCAGGGAAGGCGGATCGGCCGCCTTCATTCGTTCTTGTTTTTGACGGCGAAGCGATGATGGTAGCACTTCCAATCAGACTACGGGGTAGCGCCGTTTTTTGTTTCATGCTGATGTTCTGCTGGTGCGGACTAGCCGCGGAGGCGTTCGCACAGCCCGCGCCGACTTCGGCTGACGCGGTAAGCACGGAGGACATCAACGATCTCCTCGACCAGGCGCTCCTGGATATCCGCACCGCGGAGAAACGCGGGCCCGACGCCCAAGAGGCGTTCGCGCGAGCCAGGCAGCGCGTCGACATCGTGCGTCAGCGCGACCCGCGCAACTTGCGAGCCGGTTTCTACCAAGGTCGGCTTGAAGTGCTCGGAAATCAGTCCAGTCTCGCGATTCACAGGATCCGCGAATGGGTGAACTCGCGGCAGGGGTCAAACGACTGGGAAGGGCACTTCATATTGGGCAAGGTCTACTTCGACACGGCATTCTACAAGCTCACCAAGCCGGTGCTCGAGAAGGCGATCGACCTGAACCCACGCGAGGCGTCGATCTACGCGCTTCTGTCGCGTTGCGAGACCAAACTCGCCAACTCGGTGGCGGCCGTGCAGCGGGCGCAGCAGGCCGTTCAGATGCTGGGTGCAAACGCCGACGCGGATTCCTACATATTGCTGACCGAGGCACTGGTGCTGGGCGAGCAACTGAACGACGCCGACCGCGCCGCTCGAGCGGCGCGTGATCTGGCGCTCACCCGACTGCGCACCGAGGGTGCTGGCGTGGAAACGCTCAGCAAGGCCAACGAGTGCATCCAGTTGCTGATGAACATCAGCCAATCGCGGGTTGCAGTGGACCCCACGAGCGCAGGTCTGTATCTCGACATTTCGAGGCTTATCCAGGAGCAGGCGGAGGTGGCGACGCTGCTCGCGGTGCACAACGCCGTGCAGTGGACGCTGCGCGGCTTGCAACAGTCGGCCGATCGCCCGCCGGAAGCCCTGATCGTTGAATCGGGGAAGCTGCTGTTGCGCATCGGTCGGACCGTGGATGCCGAGAAGATCCTTCGGAGGGGGCGAGAGATCCACCCGGAGAGCAGCAAGATCAAGGAACTCTACGAATCACTCGCACCCCCGGCCGGCGAGGACGACGAGCC
>JAJDDR010000061.1 GCA_029260255.1 Phycisphaerae bacterium | reverse complement strand
GGATTCATTTGCGACCAGGAGCTCCGGACGTTGCGACAGCAATTCGAGGCGTCGCGGTCATCCTGACCCATCGACCGTCGCCGGCTGACGATCCCGGCCCGCTCAAATCCCCTCACGCACGCTCACCGGAAGGACACGCTCGGCGCAGGGTGACGTGACGTTTTGGATGGTGGAGCGAGGGGAGGCGCCCGGAACACCGGGCGACCTGGCCATCGACGTCGCGCCGAACGGGACGGTTTGCCTCGAATTCTACGCCCGCTCCGATACCGCCTTTGACGCGAAGGCCTATTTCCTCGAGTTCGGCGCGCTGTCCGGCGGAGCGAGTGGTTCGGTGGACGTAGACTGCTCGACCGCGATGATCAACACGTCGCACCCCGATTGGCCGCTGTTCGACACCCACGCACTCGACTTGGCGGCATGCCCAGCAGATGTGTTGTACGCCTCCGCGTCGTTTTCCACGCTGCCGATCACCGCGAACACCGACTACTACGTCGCGGAGGCCTGCTTTGACGCATCGGGGATTGCCTCGGGGACGTTTACGCTGGCGTTCGATCCGTCTCCGGCGACCAGGTTTGTCGACTCCACACCCCAGGACGTTCCGAACGGCGCGCTGCACGTAGCCAACATCCAGGTTGTGCAGCCGATGGTTGACTTCTGGATGGTGGAGCAGGGGCATGCGCCGGGAACGCCGGGCGACCGGACCGTCAACGCGGTGGCCGGTGATCGGGTATGTGTCGAGTACTATGCGCGCTCGGACGTCGCGCTTTCCGTAGGGCTGTACCAGTTCGGCATCGATGCCCTGACCGGCGGCACCTGTGGAAGTGTGGATGTTGACTGCGCGTCCGCGATGATCAACCCGGCTCACCCTGATTGGCCGGGTTTCTCGCAAGACGCAGTTGCCGTGGCATCCTGCCCGCCTGATGTTCAATATGCGGGGGCTGATGTGGGGGGAGTAATCTTCGATGCGAACACTGGCTATTACGTGGGCGAGGCATGCTTCGACGTTGCACCGACCGCGGACGGGACTTTCACATCATCGTTCGATCCGGTCCCCATGCTTCTCAACGATCCCAGTTCCGCCCCCATTCCGATTGCCAATCTGTTTGAACTCGGCATTCAGGTGGCCCAACCGGCGTCCGGATTCAACATCGATATGGGGCTGTTCTTCGGTCCACCGGCCGACACTTTTCCAGCACGGGGCGGACAGCCGGGCGTCTGGAGCCAACAGATATAGCGGAACTGACAGTCGCGATCAGGATGAGGCGGACCCGTGAAACGCTTGCGGTTCGCCTTCAGACTCAATCCAGTTTTTTTAACAACCGAATCACCGACACATGTGAGACCTCATGGCCGAGTTTTTTCATCGCCACAGCCAACTTGCGACTCGATCGGTTGACCCAGCGGTCGGCGGAAGATGGATCGCCGGCCGTCTCGTCCTCAACCAGCTTTTTGAGTTGGTCGAGTACTTCCGGGCGCTCTTGCTCGATACGTTTTCGCCCGCCGCCTGGGCGCCTTGCTCGCTCGCCATCCCAGTCAACCTGGCCATCCTCCAACTCCCATCGCGCCTTACGTATCGTCGGCTGCGAAAGACCGGAAATCTCTCCGGCGATCTTCATGCCGCCGTAGCCGAATTGCACGGCCAGCAGGGCGGCATTCCACCGACGAAGGTTTTCCGGCATCTTGTCCAACATCTTCCTGAACGTTCGCCGCCACGCCTTGCTTTGCACCGAACGTTTCAACTCATCCCCTTGGGGAATGGACGTCTTATGCTTCCTTGCATTACTCATACTACCTGCATCGGTAGCCGCAAGGATGAAACGTTAAGTATTTACGCCTCCTTACCTCGATGTACGGGGGGTCGTATCTGAAAACCGTGTCACCATCCTGCGGCAAGTCGATCTGCACCACCGGCGGTTCAATGTCGCCCACGACCGCGAACGACAGCGGGCCGATGTCCAGGGAGTTGCCACCGGTGTCCCGAGCGATGCCCGTGAAGGTGATCGTCTCCCCGACCATGTTCAGCGGAATACGATAGGCCGTCTCGAAGGGGAAGCTCCCATCGGCGACGATTCGCACGCCGTTCGCAAAGAGCTCGACGTTTCGCAACTGCACGTCGTCCTGCACGTGGGCTTGGAGGACAAAGCGCTTACCTTCCGTTATCTCGCCGGATGTGACAGAAATGCCATCAACCAGCGCCGTCAGCGCATCCTCCTTCGACGCCGTCGGCACGCCGCCGATGTCGAATGCCCGATAGTTGACGACGTGCATTCCGTTCGCGTGGTCCACGACGTATGCTTGGCCGTTGAACAGAGATACCGCCCGAGCGATACCGGGAGTGAGGAACGTAGTGACGAAGGACATGTTGTCGAGATCGTCTTCTTCCGGATCGGAGATGTTATAGACGGAAACGTTGCTGTTCGTGTTCAGGCCGGTAGGTGAAACCACGGCGATCCCTCGTTCGGATCCCGTGCTGACAATGTCCTGCCAACCTATTTGGCTCGAGAACGCATTCGACCGCAATTAGAGATTCTCTGGGTCCGTCACGTCGAACGTGTTGAATCCGTTCGACTTGACGAGATAGGCATAGTCGCCGCCGGCAAAGAGGTGCCCGCGGTCGAAGGGGTCGCCGGGTGATGCGATCGAGCCGATCGCCTCAATCGGTCCGCGCAAGAAGCGGTATGTCTTCAGCTGGTTGTCGACGTACGCATAGAGAACCTCACCCTGGATGTCGAGATCACGCACGACGCTGCCGACCTGCTCTTGATCCAAGACGACGCCCGTGTTGAGGTCGATTATGTTGAGCCATCCGGAGTCCATTCCGACCAGAACGAGGTCCGCGGCCGACGCTACCGCCTGGGCTGCTCCGCCGCCGAGATCGATCGGGAAAACCTGTCGCACGATTCCCGCCGCTGGAGGATCAGTCGCATCGATCACCAGCAGGCCGGCGCTGGTGTCGGCCACTGCGATCAGATCACCGGAACACGCAACCGCCGTCGCCGTGCCCGGCGTGTCAACCTGGGCCACCGCCACCGGCGCCTGGCCGGCCGTTACATCGAAAACCGTGATCCCGCGGTCCGAGTCGGCAACGATGGCAATGTCATTGATCGCGCACACGTCGACCGCCGTACCCGCTGTGTCCGCGGACGCGAGAATGCCGGTGGCGGCTGGCAGACCGTCGAGGGGGTTTGTACCGGCCTCAACCTCTGCTCCATCGGAAAGACCGTCGCCGTCCGAATCAGTGTTCCATATCGCTGTTCCCAAGACGAATTCAGCTCTGTCTGGCAGTCCATCATTATCAAAGTCCGGCGATGATTCATCGAGTACCAGTGTGATGACAGTTGGTAGGTCGACGACATTCTCCGTACCGAACGGACTCACCCATGCCAAAGACCGAGTTTGCGGATCGTAGAAATCGACTTCCAGGAGTGATCCACGCTGTGACACAAAGAGCGTGTAATCCCCAAACGGACGAGTCATCCCACGTAGCTCCAGGATTCCGGCATCTGTAAGAACCGTCGCCAAGTAGTGCATCGAATGTCGGGGAGCATTGGTAAACGGTGGGCCAATCTCCGCGCCGAGAGCGAGCATTTCTGACTCCAAGGGCTCACGCAACTGAGCCAAGTATTGATTCATTCGCAAAAAGTCGAAATCGCTCGAAAATCCGGCCTTGGTGCTAGCGCCAGAGGGGGTGATTTTCACGAAACTGGGGTTTCTACGAATGAATCAGTCTTCTCCGGCGGGGCGCGCGAATCTTCGTTCGTCGCCGGCGGCGATTCGGCTTGGTCTTCTTCCTCTTCTTTCTTGATCACGGCGACAGTCTTCTCGGTACTCGAACCGAAGAGCATCTGTCGCAGGCGCTTGATCGTCGTGTCCTTGTTTTTCACCAAGTCCGTAAGGTAGGCATAGGAATCCACAACCGCCTTGAGCTTCTCGTAGTCGTCTTCGCCGAGCGTCGCTTTCGCGCGATCCAGAATCGCTTGCAGTTCATCCATAGTCACCTGTGTGAGTTTGATGGCCGGCTTCATGACACCTGCGACAAGCGCTGACGAAAACGCCGACACAGTGGATAGCCCAGCACCTCTTTGATCGGGCGGTTGGGCCTCATGGTCTGGTCGTCTTTGCCCCGCCCCGTCGTGCGGCCCAGAACAACCCAGTTGGCGGCGCGGTAGCAAGTACCTCGAAATCGCTGCGGATCGATGAAGGTCTCCAGGAAATACACGGGGTGTCCGTAGATCCGCGCCCAGTCGTGCGGCAACATCCGGGCCATGCGGCCCAAAATGTGTGAGGCCAAATGAGGAACCTTCACCCACGGTAGAATCAAATAGCGAAGGTTGTACGCAATGAACCGGATGTTCTTCCGGCGGGCCTCGGCCGACCAGCCGATGAAACGGTCTCTTGAGCCCAGGTGACGCGGCGCCGAAGACCATGCCAGGCAGGCCACCGGCACACCTTTTGCCGAGACCAGATATTTTAAGTGTTCGCCGACCGGCTGGGTGTAGCCCAGGTAGTGGTGGGTCTCTACCAGACTGTCGAACAACGCTTCATCACTACTGCGCCGCACTTGAGCGATGTCCAACGGGAGAATGTCGGACAGCCGCCCCTCGATGGCATTCCAGCGGAGCGTCGTGCGCGAAGGTGTCCGACGCTTCGGCCCCAGGGGATTGGACTTCCGCGCCGGCGGCAGCTCAATGTGGCCCGCGCGGTGCAACGCCAGCAGCAGTCCACGACAAACCATGTCCCGCAGGACGCCGTTCGGCTGGACCCAGTTCCAGGCCTCGCAGAGTCTGAGTGACAGTGCCCGTCGGGTGGCATTCGGATACGCCGCAATCAGCCCCTGAATGAAGGCGACATCTGTGTCGGCGACAACTCGGCCTCGGTACCGCAGCACGTCCATGGCCGCAACGTAGCAGGGTCAACAGTAGAACGCAAGGGCGAAGACGGATCTTCTTTCCACTTGTTCTCACGACGCCGCGCTCACCCGCCGCCAGGCCGGCGGTACCTGCGCCGCGTCGGGATTGCCGGCCGACAGGAGCACGTGCAGTTGATGGGCTTCCAGGGTTTTCGCCGCTCCCGTCTTACTGATCGGCCACCAGCGGAACCGGCCGCGCGATAATCTCTTATGACATAGCCAAAATCCCTGGCCATCGTATACCAATACCTTTACCGCGGTAGCCCACCGGTGGGTGTGACCATTGATTGTGGCATGCCAAGCGTAGGGCGGGTGGAACCCAATGGCCCTAAGCTTGCGCTGGTGATGAAAAAGGCCTCCTGCGACCGATGGGTAGGTTAGACACCGTGGTCATCTACCCCTCGGACAATGCAAGGAGGCTCTTTCGTGGCCGGTATCGGTTCGCAACGTCGGTGTGCTTCAGTCATTCTCCAGCAGTTCGGGTTTGCGCCCTTTCGTGGAATCCTGTCACCCGAGGTCTTTGTTACCGCAGCCCGCGAGGCGGACTGTGCACCCAAACGCCAGCGGCCACTCATCCCCGAAGTCGTCGCTTGGTTGATGATGTATGTCGGCTTGCAGACGACTTCGATGACCCAGGGACTCGCCCAGGCATGGGGGTTGGTGCGCGCCGTGTGCCCGTGGCTGCACCAAGGCTGCGTCAGCGAAGAGGCCTTCTGCCAAGCCAGAAAACAACTCACCATCGGATTCTGGCGGACTCTCTGGGGGCACTTGGTGCGTCGATTCGAAGCCACGTTTGCTCCAGCCATGCTTTGGAAAGACACCTTTCGGCTGCTCGCCATCGACGGGGCCGACGTCGACCTGCCCAACACCCCGGCCGTTGTCCGATTCTTCGGGAAACCACGCAACGGTAAGGGCGAGGGACGCCAACCGCAGGCCAAACTGGTCGCGCTGTGCTCGGTGTTCACCGGGTTTTGCGTGGCTTTCAAGTTCATCGCCAAGCCCTTCACCGAACATCACGCGCTACGTCACCTCATCCGGCGTCTTCGACGTAATGACTTGGTCCTGATGGACCGCGGCTTTTTTTCCCTACGCCGCCATCTGGCGCATCCCGCAACGTGGGGCCCATTTCCTCATGCGGCTCTCCGATCAGCACGCCGGTTACGTCAAGCCCCGACGGCGTTTGGGTGAGGACGAGTGGATCGCCGAATTCCATCCCACCTCCGCGACCCTTCGCAAAGATCCCGATCTCCCCGAAGTCTTGAGCGCCCGTCTGCTTCGTTACCAATGGCCCGGTTTCCGACCCAGTTGGCTGCTCACATCACTCCTTGATCCGCAAGGCCATCCGCGCAGTGAACTCGTCGATCTCTATCATCGCCGCTGGCAAATCGAAACCATACCGCGAGTGGAAGCACGGGCTGGACATTCAGAATCTCCGTTCCCACACGCCCGCGGGTGTGATCAAGGAGGTCTACGCTCATCTGTTGCTCAGCAATCTGGTGCGCTGGGTGATGACCGATGCTGTTCGGAACACCGACCTTCACCCCGTCGACCTGAGCTACATCACAGCCTTGACGCACGTCAAAAACGCCCTGTTGCAGATGCTCCGCGCTGATACCCGACGGATTCCACTCATTTACCAGCAACTCCTCCGCGAAGTCATTGCGGCTCGAATCCGCAAACGCCCGGGCCGATCCTATCCGCGTCCCTCAGAAAAGCCCCGCCACCGCGGCCACGGAAAAATCCAACAGCCAGCAAAACTACCTAAACAGCTAACTTAGGGCCATTGGGTAGAACCCGCCCTACGGTATGTCCCTGACCAACGATGCCACAGAGAATGGTCACGCCCTGCTGTCGGTGAAGGCCAACGAACAGTGCCCGGGGCGATCGAGCGATCACCCCGGGCACAGCTTTGACTTCGGTGCGCAGTACCGGCTGACCGGACTGCGGAATTCGGACCGACTAGGCGGTCAGGCGACGCGAACGCAGAACGAGTGCCGTTCCGACGCCGGCCACGACAAGCGCCAGCATGGTCTTGGCCCAGGTGTCCATCGCGGGAACCGGCAGGTGCGCGGTGGCGATGGTTCGGAGGCCCCACTGACCTTCCGTCGACGGACCGAAGACGAAGCTGCAAAGCGCGTCCGGCTGACCCTGCGCCGTGTGCAGCACGACCGAAAGCGCCGGCACGTTGATGTTGGTATCCGGGTTGATGGTCGGGGCGAGACCGTTGGTGTCGATCTTGAGCCGCCCGACGACCTTGCCGTTGAGCGGAATCGGTGTTCCGCCGGAGAACTTGTACATCGCATGACCGTTGGCGGTGAAACCGCCACACAACTCGGCCGTCCAACCGCTCGGCGGGGTCATCTCGGCGCAGATGTCGCCGCCATCGCCCGCCTCGACGTCGATGTAGAACTCGCTGATCAGCACCGGGTCCTTGCCGGCCACCAGCGGGTTGATGTTCTTGAGCGACCAGAGGAACTCACCGCAACCGGTGGCCTGGTCAAACTGGATGGTCTGAACGGTCATCGGCGGCGGGATCTGTGTCGTCGGCGGCGGACGAAAACCGTAGAGGGTCGCGAACGTGATTTCGTAGGTGCTGCTGGACACGAGCGCCGCCGACACCTGCAACCCCATGAACGAGTCGCCCACGATTTGCGGCGAGATGCCCGGTACGCCGTACCCGACCGCGGGTACGAAGTTCTTCCAGCAATTGGGCACGCCGAAGTTGTCCCAGATCTCGGTGTCCGTGCCGTAGTCATGTGGCGGACAGGCACCGCCGGGGAATTGCGGGTTGCCCGGGGGCGTCGGAAGCGCTTGCTTGCCGACATAGTAGACGAAGCTGTCTTCGATGGTCAGCGGATCGAGCGTCATGTCCTCCCGGGTACGCAGCACCAGGGCGGCCGTGGTCAGCTCGCGGTCCTGCGCGTATACCTGCGGGCGCTCCAACTCCGAGAAATCGACGCCCACGAGGTCATCCTGCGCGAACGCCGGCGCGCCGCCGCCGCCCCAGGGCATGTCCTCGTCGATGTGCTTTGTGATGATGAGGTTGACCGGCGCACCGTTGCTGGTGATGCGATAGGTTTGCTCGATTTGTGCGCGCTCCTCCCCGTTCTTGCCGGGGACAAGATCGCTGACCGTTTGTGTCAGAGCGACGTTCAGGGACACACCCCCCGCGATGCACCGGAACGTACTGCTCGTCGACAAGGGGAGGTTGTTCGTCGTGTTCTCGTCACCGACAACGCACTCGAACGTCGGGTCGGGGTACGTGGCCTGAATACCCGAGTGCCCCGAGAGCGCGACCCGGTGGGTCCCGTTTCCAACGCCGCTGGGATCCACGAAAAGATAGACGTTGGTGGAGAACGTGGCGAACTCCTCACCGAGTTCCCCCTCGTTGGGATCCGGACTCGGATTGAAGAGGTCCGGCCACGAGGGGCCACCCTGAAACGCATCCGCGAACGAACCGAAATCATCCACCACCACGCTCAGATGACCGTCACCGACGACACCGTTGTCGAGGGTCACTTGGGCGCCGAACGCCGCGACCGAGAACGCCCCGAACATCCCGACCGTCAGCGCCAAGCTCCGGTCGAACCGAAAGCGACGCGCGGCAAACTTGCTGATCAACTGCATGAAACCCACTCCTCGATTGACAAGACTCAACACGGCGATTCCGCGGAGCGCAACAAACGACGTTTCGGTCACGCCGATCTCCAAACCCGTTCGCCATCGTGCCGGGCGCCGATGCACAGCTTGTGCCACGAGTTGGATGGCTCTGTCGGACCGTGGGCTGACGCGACCAATATCTCTGGTAATCGCGGCGGCAGCGGCGGTTTGGCGGATGTAAATCGTTGTCACGATGACGGGCGGCGTGCGTGCGTACCGGACCTTTGTCCAGAAATCAGGCGCGGGCGTGTACGAAAACTGGACGGGTTGTCCGCTCCGGGCGCGCCCGGGGGATAAAGAGAAACCCGGGACGGCCGATCGACCGCCCCGGGCAATTGCCTTGATGAACGCGCCGTGCCGGGTAATCGGACGGCGGTACTCGGACCGACTAGGCGGTCACGCGACGCGAACGCAGAACGAGTGCCGTTCCGACGCCGGCCACGACAAGCGCCAGCATCGTCTTGGCCCAGGTGTCCATCGCGGGAACCGGCAGGTGCGCGGTGGCGATCGTCCGGATGCCCCACTGACCCAGCGTGGACGGACCGAAGACGAAGCTGCAAATCGCGTCCTCCTGGCCCTGCGCGGAGTGCAGCACGACCGAAAGCGCCGGCACGTTGATGTTGGTATCCGGGTTGATGGTCGGGGCGAGACCGTTGGTGTCGATCTTAAGCCGCCCGACGACCTTGCCGTTGAGCGGAATCGGTGCTCCGCCGGAGAACTTGTACATCGCATGACCGTTGGCGGTGACACCACCACACAACTCGGCCGTCCAACCGCTCGGCGGGGTCATATCGGCGCAGATGTCGCCGCCATCGCCGGCCTCGATGTCGATGTAGAACTCGCTGATCAGCACCGGATCCTTGCCGGCCAACAGCGGGTTGATGTTCTTGAGCGACCAGAGGAACTCACCGCAACCGGTGGCCTGGTCGTACTGTATGGTCTGCGCGGTCAGCGGCGGCGGGATCTGTGTCGTCGGCGGCGGACGGAAACCGTACAACGTCGAGTACGTGATCTCATAGACGCTGCCGCCCACCAGTGACGCTTCGGTCTGCAACCCGATGAAGGAGTCGCCGGAGATCGGAAGCGGCGTTGAGCCGGGAACGTTATAGCCGACGGCGCCGACGAAGTTCTTCCAGCAGTTCGGAACGCCGTAGTTGTCCCAGATCTGCAGATCCGTGCCGTAGTCGTGCACCGGGCAGTTACCACCGGGGTAGTCCGGGTTGCCCGGAGGCGCAGGCATGTTCTGCTTGCCCACGTAGTAGATGAAACCGCCTTCGGCGGTGAGCGGATCGAGTTCCATGTCCTCACGCGTGCGGAGCACGAGTGCGGCCGTGCTCAACTCGCGGTCCTGAGCGTACACCTGCGGACGCTCGAGCTCGGAGAAGTCGACACCCACGAGGTC
>JAJDDR010000007.1 GCA_029260255.1 Phycisphaerae bacterium | reverse complement strand
TGTGCGGCTGGGAGAAGGGGATCAGCGCGTCCGGCGCGGTCAGGTCGGTGATCCAGAGAAAGAACGGCTGATGTCGCATGTCGATATTGAAGTTGAGCGACGTGAACAGCGCGATCCAGATGGGCATCTGCAAGAACATCGGCACACACGATGATAGCATACCGGTGGCCGGGTTGATCCCCTCCTCCTGGTAGAGCTTCATCGTCTCGGTGTTCATCTTCTGCTTGTCGTTGCCGTACTTCTTCTTGAGCTCCGCCATCTTGGGGTTGAGCTTGCCCATCTGCTGCTGCATCCGCATCATGTTCACTTGGCCCTTCTTGGTCACCGGGTGAAGGATGGTCCGCACGATGAGCACCAGAATGATGATCGCGATGCCGTAGTTGTGTACGACGCTCTTGAGAAAGTTGAGCATCCAAATCATGAACCGCGTCAGCGCCTTCGGCGTCATGAAAGCGCAGGCGCCCATCGAATAACTCGCCACCACCTGCTCGTCATAGCCGCGCTGCTGGTAGTCGCCGACGGTCTGAAACGCCTTGCGGCTCTTCGGGCCGATGTACGCATCGAGCACGCGCCGCGTCGTCTCGTGAGGCTCGACGACCAACAGATCGGTGGCCGTCCGCGTCGCGGTGATCTCAGTACCGGCCGCGTCAATGCCCACGGGCACCGACTTGACCTCCTTGACCCAGCCGGCCGTCGTCTGCCCGTCGACCGCACGCGGGGACTCGAACACCACGAAGTACTTGTTCGCCGTCGCCGTCCAGGACAGAGGGTACTCGGCATTGCGCAGGTAGATCTGCTGCTCGGAGGCCTTCCTCATGGGGTACTGTTCGACGCTGGTTGTCTCCGCGTCCGCCGCCCCAACGAAGATCGTGCGGTCGTTGAAGCGCAGATCCTCCTGCGGCAGGCCGACAGGACCGGAATGCGTCACCGTGACGAGCTGGCGTTCGTCGGTGAGATTCTCCAACGCGTACGTGATCGTCAGATCGTGACGCATCGAGCCGCTGGGCTGCTCGGGCAGATGAAACGTCTTGAGCACCTTCAACACGGGCGTGTCGACATGGTTCACCGTCAGGCTGAAGACCGCGCTGCCCGCGCCGGAGGATTCGAGATCCCAAGCCACGTTCCGCAGATCGACCGTCATCTCCCAGTTTCTAAGGTAGATCCTCTCCGTCGCGAAGGAGTGCAGAGGCGAGCCGCCCGGGCTGGTCATCTCCGTGAGAACTGGGTATCGCGGCGCGTCATCCCCGACGCTGTCGGTGAAATCGCTCAGCCGAGCGTTGACGACTGAGGCCCCGACCGTGCTCAGGACCATATCCATGCGGTAGAGACTCTCGTCCGCGTCCGCGACGTTCCCGAGTGTGACGGTCTCGATTGCACCGGACGACACCAGGATGTCGCCCGAGGAGTTAGCCCGACCGGGCGCCGAATCCGGCGTTCGAGTGACGACGCCGCCGCCCCCGTTTTCGGTAGAGCCGCCCGCGTCTTCGGTCGAGCCGTCCGCGTCGGTGCCGTCGGCCAACGGCGCAGGCGCATCCTGCGCCGGAGGAGGAGGCCAGATTTGAACGGCGATAATCTGCCAGCCGAAGAAGACCACGGCCGCCCAAAGCAGGGCACGTATGACGTCTTTGCTTTCCATAATAGGTAGGGTGTCCAGAGATCGAGGGGCCAGGGGGTACGCGACGATGGTCGAACCACTTCCGCGCGGCGTTACAGTCGCCCGGTCATCAAACTTGAGGAATCACGATCGCACTATCGCCCGTCCAGCAATCGTGTCCCGAGAAAATCATCCAGTTCCGCAACGGCGAATATCTTCTTGACCGCCTTGTCGATGTCGTACTCCAGGCGAACGAACTCGACCTCAGCATGGTATTCGCCGTTCGACCCGTCGGTATTTGTCGTGACCACAACGTAGCTCGCACGAACGTCTCGGTCCCGGGGCTGACCGACGCTGCCGACGTTTATAATCGCCTTCTCGTCTTCCGTAATCGTGTACCGATTCGCCTGCGGCAACTCACCCGGCGGCTCGAAGTACGGATCGTCAAGGAAAACACCCGGCACGTGCGTGTGCCCCACCATGCACGTCATGTGCTGCGGCTCCAGCCGTTCGAAATTCGCCAGGATTTTCGAAGGATTCGTGTAGCAGTCCTCCGCGAAGAGATACTCGTTCACCGGGCGACGCGGCGACGCATGCACCAGCAGAAGCCCGTAGACCTCGTACCGATACGGCAGCCGTCCCAGAACTTCCCACCGTCGCTTTCGCACGGCCGCATTGGGCTCCTCTTCGAACGTCTGGCGGGTCCAGTACGCTGCCCGCTCGGCGCTGATATTGAAACTGCACGGCTCATAGAACACCGCCTGATCGTGGTTGCCGCACAGGGTGGCCGCGCAGGTCTCGATCACCAGGTCGAGGCACTCCCGCGGGCTCGCGCCGTAACCCACGACGTCACCCAGGCAGAATATCTCCTTGATGCTACGACGCTGGATATCAGCGAGCACGGTCTCGAGCGCCTCGAGATTCCCGTGAATATCCGAGATAATCGCAAACGTCGTCGCCATCGTCGCGTTCCCAGCCACCGCGCACCAACCACCGACCCGGGCACCCGTCCCCCACGACGTGACCCGCCTCACCGAAACATCGATGCTAGGCCGCCACCGCCATGCCGTCAAACCGGGACGCCGTGTACCCGGTCCAAAGGCCCCCATCCCGTTCCGGATGGCATGCCCGCGCTTGCGTGGGCATGAATTCGATAACTCGTAGGCGCACAGCCACGCAAGCGTAGCCATGGCACCCAACCTCCCACCCGTTTTGGGACGCAACCGTTCCAATGCGGGTGCTCCGAATCTCCACGTTTGGAGCGTAGATTCCATGGGGAGGCACTCCCGAGCGGCGACCCGCAGGGGAGCGTTCGGCAGCCCGCCGCCAGCGGTAGCGCGGGTCGCACGCACCGCAACGGACTAGCTCCGGACGGCGTTGGCGCAATACGTCATTCCGAGCGTAGCGAGGAATCTCGCTGGAAGGCCGATACAGCTGGATTCCTCGCAGAGCGTGCCCCGAGCACTCTTTCCCCACGCACCGCGTCCACACCGCTTCGAACCCCCGATCGAACACGCTGCACTGAATAGACGATATAGATCAGGCACGTGCCATGCGGATACATTCAGTCCCCGTTGGGATCGCAAACGCAATGAAGAACATGAAACACATCGGAATCAGTGGCTTGGTCGTAGGATTCATCGCGTTGACCGTTGCCATTTTCCAGGACAATCTCCGCGAAGCGATAGGAACTCCGGCAAAACCCGATCCGACCTTGTTGGAGCTGGCCAGAGATGCCGGCAAGCAACTGATTGCGGACAAGTTCCTCAAAGAAGAGGATCAGCCTTCTTCCAAACCAAGCGCGCCTCTCGATCCAGTTCAAGCATCTTGCACAGGCTTGGGCCTCCTCGCCATGATCCTCGGAGTCACATCCTGGATTCGCAAGGAGCACATCCGAGTATCCGGCGGCGCCATCTCATTAGGCTTGGTCGCCATCGCCTGGCAGTACATCCTCCTGGGAATGGTCATCGCAGCCATAATCATAGTGTTGGCCAACCTCCAAGCCTGACGCTGCGGGGTCAGGACGGTTCGGACGTTAGTGGAACGCCCCGTCTGTCAGCTTCCAGGCGGTCGGATTGTGGGACGCACGCGCGCCGCGGCACGGATGCGGTCGAACGCAACCTTGACTTGGTCGTAGATGCTCACGGCGAGCGGGCGCGCCGTTTCAAGTGACACCATCAACGCGTACGGTACGGCGACTGTCAACTTCGTGCCCAACGACGCCTTGCAGTTGACCTGAATCGGCATTGTGTCGTCGTCGCCGATTGGCACGGCGGCATCACCCTCCAGTACTTCGTGCTGAACGGTCCCGCGTCTCACGGCGTGGTGGTCCGCATCCGTACGTTTCACCCGCAAGGCATCTTGCGGTGGGTCGAACCAGAGATCCGCCACGCGGTAGCTGCGGTGGAGCGGATTGATGGGTGACAGCCAAGCGAGCGTGATGGTAAGGCGACGTTTTTCCTTAATGGCATGCAATGCGGGCGGAAGAGGGACATCGTAGACATGGCCCTCGTCGACGCGCAATTCGTCTACTCCGAGCAGAACGACACGCTGGTCGCTGCACACCGTGCCACGTTCGAAGTCGGCCGGACCGTAGCCGAGGAACTGGGCGCAGGCGCGTTTGATGCGCCGCCGACGCTCCCCGCCGCCGTCGGGGCCGTCGAACGCTTGGTCAAAGACAGTCTGCCATTCACCCCACGACGCGCCATGCACAAGCATGGCCTTCAGAATCACCGCCATCCGTGTTTCATCGAGTACCGTACCATCCGGTTCAGAACGCATTTGTTCGATGCGCTCGGCGAACTGTACCGCTCGACGGGTCGTAAGCGCAGCGGCGTTGCTGGTTCCACTAACGCGGCCTGCGTGCGCAGGCGGTATCGCGGTCCCACCTGCCGTCGCGACAAGTTGTCCCGGTTGATTGGCTGCATTGCTGATCTCAAACTCAGCAGCAGCACCTGACGGTTGCGTAATCCTTGGCGCGTAGTGCCGCAGGCCTCCAGGTACAAGTATCTCGGGCTTGATTGCTCTGCGAAACCCGCTCGCGACCGCGCTGACGGGACTCGGCAGTGCGGCGCCCCGCAGCGGGTCGATCAAACGGACGGGGGGTGCGGTCGGCGCAACCTGCGCATGCAAACAGCCAACGGTTAGCGCGTTGACCGATTCCGCAGGCGACAGGAGACGTCGCTGGACACGTTGGTGAGCCATCGCACGAAGAACATGATTGCGAAGGTCTTCGTCGGACAAGTCGGCAACAGCGCCCGGTGGCACGGGAATCGTGAGGTTGTCGTCGTGGTTCCCTGCCGACACGATGAACAAGAGGCCGTGCTTCCAGGCGAGCCAGTCCAGTAGCCGAGCCCACGGCGAAAGCTGCCGATCGAATGGCTGCGATGAGTCCCCCAAGCTCAGATTCACGACGCGCACCGTTGGAGCTTGCGCCGGGAGATCACCATCGCCTTCGGCGAGGCGCCGAACGGCGCGGTGAATCACGTCGATGGCGAGCTCGTCGGGCGGCAATCGCTCTTCTCGCCTGTCATCGATGCCAGGCGCCCCTGGTTGCATCACGGGACGAACGTAGATTGGAGAGTTAAGGGGAGGTTCATTAGCATCGAGTTCGCCGAGACCTTCTCAGTCTTCGGACGAGCAGAACTCGCGGTTTCGCGATGCTTCCAGCACTCTATTCGATCTTTGAGAATGCGATGGAGGCCCGCGTCCGGTCCGTCGAGCACGGCGCGGCGCGAAACATCACGGAAGAGTTCTTCGACTTCGGAGAACGTCGCGTTCTGAAGTTGACGCCCCAAGCTCGGAAGCTTCACTTTCGCGCCCAGCTTCAGCCCAGCAAAAAGGCGCCCAAGGAACTCATCAATCTGCTTAGGCCGCGGTGCAGGAAGGTGAAGCCGAAGCTGGAATCGTCGCCAAACAGCTCGATCGAGCAGCTCCGCATGATTGGTTGCTGTCACGATGACCACATGTGCCGGAAGCTGGTCCATTTGGAGCAGGAGCGTGCTAACCACACGCTTGATTTCTCCGGTCTCATGGGCATCACCACGCTCCTTGCCAACAGTGTCGAACTCGTCGAAGAACAGGACGCACTGCCGCTGTCGCGCGTGGTCGAAAAGCTGATCAGCCAATGAGCCGTGCCGCTTCGCGCGCTCCTCGGCAATCAGAGCCTCCACCGCGCTGCGAAAACGCGGGTCGGGACTACCCCGGCCGGTTCTTACGAGCGAGATGAGAAGGTCTGATCGTGCCATTGTCCTTCGATTTTGCGCTGCCTGACGGCATCCATGGCAGGCGATTGCCGCAAGTTCAGTCCTTCGCAATGCTGCCGCTGCCCGCAAGTCAGCCGCCATTCTATCTTGAGCGAGAGTTCCACGCGACGCCAGTCCCGCTGCACCGCCCGAAAACGCCCCTCCCGCCCCTGTACACCCGTGATCCGCACAAATCCGCCCCAAAACGGATCAGACCCGACGTTATTACCATGCGGAGACCCCGCGCGCTGTCCCCCCAACCGACAGCGACACCCGCTTGCCGAAAGGGCAACACGCCATGCGCATAAACCAGCCGTCGAAAACCACCGAAACCATCGATTCCAGCCCAGAAACGAGGTTTCCGCGTGCAAACGAACACGCCGAATTACCAAACGAACCCATTTGCAAGTGCCGCTTTAATCCGTATCCCACACGATCGCCACCAGCCGCTGGCTCGTCTCGAGCGGGGTGTCCAGATCCGGCGGGCACTGCAAACTCCCGTCCGGCTGCTCGATCGCGATCACTTGCGCCCCGAACTGCCGCCGGAAGTCGGCCTCCCGAAGCGACTTGCCCACCGCCTGCATCGGAACCAGCAAACGTTGCACACGGTCCTTGGACATCGGCGTGACGGCCATCACCAGTTGCTGAAGCTGCCCCTCCTGCTCCATCGCCGCCAGACCCGCGTGCTCGCGGAGCACCAGCTTCTGAAGCTGCTCCACCTGATGCTGGACCGTCTCGAACACGCGCTCGCGCGTCAGCATGCCCAGCCACTCGGAGTGCCGACCCCGTGTCACTACCGGCAGCACGTCGTGATGCGACAGCCGGAACGCGGTCAGCGCCTGATACAGATCGTGGTCGGGATGCAACGTCGTCAGATCCTCGGACATCATGTCCGACGCGATCAACGCGTCCGCCATCCCGGGTTCTTCCATGAACCGCCTTATGTCCGCGACCGAAATCAGCCCCACGATCCGCCGACCCCGCGTCACCGCAAACACCGGCCTCGTTCCGGGCCGCACGTGCCGAACGAGCTCCGGCAAACTGTCGTCCGGCGACGCGATCAGGGGCCAATCGCGATCAATCAACGATTCGACCTGCACCGCTTCCAACGTGTGCACCACCGCATCGGCGGCGTGCGCCGGGGAGTCGACCGCGCTGCGCACCTGCTCATGGTTCAAACCGTAACGCCGACCCACCACATACGCGCTCGAACACACCAGCATCAGCGGAACGATCAACCCGTAGCTGCCCGTCATCTCGGTCGTCATGACCAGCGCGCCCATGGGAATGCGCATGCTCGCAGCCAGCACGCCGGCCATGCCCACCGGAATCATCGCCCGTCGCAACTCCTCCGGCACCGCGCCGGGGAAGAGCGCCTCCGCGGCCGCGCCGAGAAACGCGCCGGCAGCGCCGCCGATGAACACGCTCGGTCCCAGCACGCCGCCCGACCCGCCGCTCCCGACCGTCAACGCGGTAGCCACGCACTTGACCAGCGCCACTCCCCCGAAGAGCAGTGCCAGATGCGTCGCCGAGGAACCCGCCGTGAACTTCCCGTCCATCGCGTTCTGGATGAACAGGTAACGCCCGTCCATCACCTGCGGAAGCAGGCACGCGATGGCCCCGGTCGCCAGCCCGCCCACCGCCGGCGACAGCCACCGCGGCAACCGCAACGCGGGCACCGCGCCGCGTTCCACCAACCGCAAGCACACGCTGAAGAAGATGCTGAGCAACCCGCACAACGGACCGAGGATGGCATAGAGCACCAACTCGCCCGGCTCGCTGAACACCAGCCCGCTGGCACCGTCCAACATGTGCTCGCCGAACTCGCGCAGCGGAAAGGCCATGTAGATCGAGTACCCGACCACCGACGCCACGAACGCCGGCACGATGGCGTCCGACTCGAACTCCGGCTCGCGATACAGAATGCCCGCGGCGAACAACGCGCCGCCCAGCGGGCAGCCGAAGATCGCCCCCACGCCGGCCGCGCAACCGGCGATCAGAAGAACGCGACACTCGCGCGCCGTCAGACCGAAGACCTTGCCGATGGTCGAGCCGATCGCAGCGCCGAGTGCCGCTATGGGTCCCTCCGGACCCGCCGACCCGCCGCAAGAGATGACGCCGATCGAGGCCACCGCTTTCACCAGCGGTCCTCGAAGCGGCATCTTG
The DNA here is from genome assembly GCA_029260255.1 of Phycisphaerae bacterium. Classification (GTDB taxonomy): domain Bacteria; phylum Planctomycetota; class Phycisphaerae; order UBA1845; family UBA1845; genus OFTM285. The sequence continues at coordinate 15,964 of JAJDDR010000007.1, read as the reverse complement.
CCGAGCCGCCGATGAAAGGCGCGCGTCAGCACGTCCGTACCATGCCCGATCGCGCGCGGGCAAAGCCAGCGCACCACCAGCCCGGAAGCCAACCCGCCGGCCGCGGGCAGAAGAAGCACGCCCCAGCGGAACTGAAGAACGTCGGCGCCGCCGAGATAGGTGAACCGGCCGACGAGCAACTCGGACCCGTGCTCGAGTCCCCACTCCAGTCCGGCCGCAGCGACCCCGCCGAGCAACCCGACGAGTGCGCCGAGGCTGAACAGCCGGCTCCAACGGGCCGCGGGTTTGGGAAACCAGTTCAAGATCGCACCTGCGAGGGGAGTCTACGAATCGCGACGTCGGGTCCGGGGCCTTTCGCGCCGACCACGCACCATAGAAGTGCGGCACGGTTTGTAAAGAGGGGCACGGGAGGCGTGAGCGGGGACTTGATCGCTTCACTCCGGTTTCGGCGGTGCCGTCCGCTTGATATCGAGCTTTTCCGTGACGGTGATGGCGCTCTCGCGGCCGGCGCATGCTCATGGTTGCCGGTCAGGTTGGTCCGCGGCGAAAACAAGCAAGATTGACGTTGCCTTCCAGAATAGCCCGATAGAATCAGGTAGTGAAACGCGACGACCCCGAGGCTCGGAACGAGAAGCCATTCATGGGACAAGAGAACGCTACTGCGCGATCGGGCGGCGACGATGTGGCCGCCGTGGAACGGCTGGTCGGTGCCTTTGGTCAAATCCGCGCGGAGTTGGCCAAGGTGGTGGTGGGGCAGGAGCGCGTCGTTGAGGAGCTGATGATCGCGCTGTTCTGCCGGGGGCACTGCATCCTGGAGGGTGTCCCCGGTCTGGCCAAGACGTTGCTCATCCGCACCGTGGCGCAGGCCTTGCGGCTGAGCTTTTCCCGAATTCAGTTCACGCCGGACCTGATGCCATCGGACATCACCGGGACGGAAGTCATCGAAGAGAACAAGGCCAGCGGGTCACGCGCATTGCGGTTTATGAAAGGCCCGCTGTTCGCGCACGTCATTCTGGCGGACGAAATCAATCGGACTCCTCCGAAGACGCAGTCGTCGCTGCTGGAAGCGATGCAGGAACATCAGGTGACGGCCGGCGGCGTGACGCACACACTGCCGAAACCGTTTTTCGTTCTGGCGACGCAAAACCCGATCGAGCAGGAGGGCACGTATCCGCTGCCGGAGGCGCAGCTCGATCGTTTCATGTTCAAGATATTGGTGGACTATCCGAGCGAAGACGAGGAATTCGAGATCATCAAGCTGACTACCGCGGGGTCGGCGGATCAGGTCACTCCGCAGTTGGGTGCGGACGAAATCCTGCAACTTCAGAGAATCGTGCGGCGCGTGCCGTGCAGCGATCACGTCGTGCGTTATGCGATGTCGCTGACGCGGTGGACGCGCCGGGGCAAGGGTGATGTGCCCAAGTTCATCGACGACTATGTCGCGTGGGGGGCGGGACCGCGCGCCTCGCAGCATCTGGTGATGGCGGGTAAGGCGCGGGCACTGCTGCATGGGCGGTACTACGTGTCCACCGAGGACATCCAACGGGTCGCGCACCCGGCGTTGCGACACCGCGTGATCACCAACTTCAACGCCGAAGCGGACGGCGTCGGGAGCAACGAGGTCGTCGACCTTCTGTTGCGAGAAGTTCCGCGCGATCCGTCGGATACAATTGACGAGACGCTGGCGAAGCGGGTGTTTGCGGATGGGAAAGGTAGTCAATCGGAGTGATGAACCGCAGAGACCGCAGAGAACGCAGAGAGGAGAGAAGAGGTAGATTGTGAGTATCGTCATTCCGAGCGAAGCGAGGAATCTTGCTGTATTCCGGGCGAGATGCTTCGCTTCGCTCAGCACGACGTCTTTGTTCTGATTCCATCCCTCTTTATTCTCTGTGATCTCTGTGCCCTCTGTGGTTCGAACCATTCGGAATAGAGACGCGACGTATGCAGCATCTACCGCCGTACAAGAAATACCTCGACCCGCGCGTGCTGGCGAAGATCGACGGGTTGGAGCTGCGCGCCCGGACGGCCGTGGAAGGGTACGTCGTGGGAACGCACGCCAGTCCGAATCAGGGCATGAGCGTGGAATTCGCCGACCACCGAAGCTACGCCCAAGGGGACGACATTCGCCACGTCGACTGGAAGCTGTTCGCCCGGACGGACAAGTATTACATCAAACAGTACCATCAGGAGACAAATCTCAGTTGCATGATTGTCGTCGATTGCAGCGAATCGATGTCCTACAAGTCACGCGACGCCATCATGAGCAAGCACGAGTATGCGGCGTGCGTCGCGGCATCGCTGTCGTATCTGGCGTTGCAGCAGCGTGACGCGGTCGGGCTGGCGTGCTTCGATGAATCGATTCGCGAGTACATCAAACCGTCCAGCCACCCGGCACACTGGAAGCAGATCGTGTCGGCGCTGGCGGGCGGTGCGGGCGTCGCCAAGACGAGCATGCGGGCCGTGTTGGACGACCTCTCGGAGCGATTGGGCCGCCGAACACTGGTGGTGGTAATCAGCGATCTCTTCGAAGCGGAAGAAGAGACGCTCCTGGGGCTGAAGCACCTGCGCTATCTGAACAACGACGTCATCGTCTGCAATATCTGGGACCCGGCCGAGCGCGCCTTTCCGTTCCAAGGCCCGACACTGTTCAGCGGATTGGAGTCGTCCGGTCGACTGAAGACCGACCCGCAGGCGCTGCGTTTGGAGTATCTCGCGGAAGTGGAGTCGTTCGTGTCCGCGCTTCGGCACGGCTGCCGGGCGATGCACATCGACTACGTGCCGTTCGATACTTCGACGGGGCTGGACGTGTCGATCAGCGCGTATCTTGCCACGCGAAGCGCCCGCATTCGGCAGCGTTCGTCGCGCGTGCTGGCATAGGGCGGGAAACGGAAAATCGAAAACAGAAAATCGAAAACAGAAAACGGAAACTGAAAGTCGGGATTGACGGTCGTGCAGGGGCTACCATTCGTTCATTCTCAGTTCGCGGCGGTGGCGTTGGGAGCCGCGGCTGTTCCGGTTGTGATTCACCTCATCAATCGGCGGCGCTATGTGATGGTGCCGTGGGCCGCGATGCGGTTCCTTCAGGCTGCGGGGAAGAAGAGCGCGCGCCGCATGCGACTGGACCACTGGACCCTGATGCTCGTTCGCATGGCTGTGATCGGCCTGGTCTGTCTGGCGGTCGCCAGGCCGTTCTTTCCGTTCGAGGGACTCGGAATCCTGGGGCAGTCGATGACGCATCGGGTGCTGGTCATCGACAATTCGAGTTCGATGGCCGCGGAGGCCCCGGCTTCCGCGGAGAGACCGGGAGCGGTGCCAGCGGGGTGGAGCCGCTTCGACGAGGCGTTGGCCGTCGCCGAGGAGTTGATCGGTTCGTTTGAACGCGGCGATGCGGTCAGTGTGGTGGGGGCGGCACGTCCCGCCGAAGCCGTGGTGGGGTACGCGGCGTTTGACCGGAGGCGCATTCGCGACAGCCTGGTCGAACTCGAAGTGTCACAGCGTGGCACGGACGTGGCCGGCGCCCTCAGGGAGGCGACGCGGATCCTCGCCGAATCGGAGTTTCCGCGGGATCAGCGGGTTATCTACGTGATCTCCGACATGCCGGTATCGCACTGGCTGGACGCGACCGATGGCGCGGCCGCGGTGTCGGCAGCTCGCAAGGCGTCGGGTCAGGTGCGCCCGTCGGGACTGGTCTTCGTTCCGGTCGGGCGAGACGGACCGGGCATGCCGAGTCCGCCGCCGAACGTGGCGGTGACCGGTCTGCGCGAGGCGGGGGGCAATCGGATGCCGACGGCGGACGGCGGCGGGCGGTCCGTTCGGCTGGAAGTCGACGTTGCAAACTACTCGGACCGTGCCACTGGCGAGATGCACCTGCGCGTGAGCACCGACAGCGGAGCGGGCGCGCCGGGGTCGACCGTGGTTCGCCGCGTGAACGTGGAACCGCCGGCACCCTACGGGGTGCGGACCGTGCCGTTTTCGGTGGCGCCCGGTGAGCCGGGAAGTGTTGCGATCACGGTTGCCGTGGAGTCTGCACGCAAGGACAGCCTGGAGAGCGACGACTGGCGCACGCGTTCGATCGAGTTCGGGCGCGCTGTGACGGTATTGCTGGTGGAGGGGCGCAGCGGCGCGACGGCGCTGAGCGGAGACGCGGGGTATCTCTCCACGGCGTTGGCCCCGGACGTCGGCATGGCGTCGGCGGCGCCCGTTCGCGTTCGCACTGTCCCCGCCGCCGGAATGGGCGCCGAGCCGTTTGATTCCTACGACGTGATCGCGCTGTGCAACGTGGGCCGTCCCGAGGAGGGCGCGTGGTCCCGCTTGAGCGACTTCGTGCGTGCGGGCGGCGGTCTGTTGGTCTTCGGCGGGGATGCGATCGAAGCGGCGGCGTACAACTCGCACGGGCATGCAGCCGGAGAAGGCCCGCTGCCGGCGAGAATCAAGGGCGTCGTGGGGGACTTGGAGCGCGAGGACGACTTCGTGCGGATCGCGTCGGAGCGCTTCACTCACCCCATGCTGGCCGAGCTCGCCGGTCATTCGGACAGCGGCCTGTTCCTGGCGCGGGTGTACCGGCGTCTGTCGGTCGAGCCGACTTCGACGCACGCCGGTGTGCTGTTGCGTTACACGGACGGTTCTCCCGCGATGGTGGCTGGGCGGTTCGGCGCGGGACGCGTTCTTTTCGTGACGACGTCTGCCGACATGTCCTGGACGAATCTGCCCGCCAAGGGTGACTACGTGTCGCTGATGGCGAGTGCGGTTGCGTGGTTGGCGCCCTCGCGGAGCGCACACCGCACCATCACCGTCGGCGGGGTGTTTGGTGAGCGGCTGGACGCGGCTGAGTCGGGGGAATCGGTGCGTGTGCGGAATCCGGACGGAAGTGCGCACCGCGGGCGCGTCGTGCCGGCGTCGGGGGCGTTCCGTTTCGAGCACGGGCCGGTGGACGAAGCGGGGGTTTACGCGGTGACGATCGGATCGCGCCGCGTGATGTACGCGGTCAACGTCGATACGCGCGAATCCGACCTTCGGTCGGTCGACGAGACCCAACTGCGCGAATTGCTGAACTGTGATTTCACGTACGTTGATTCGTCGGAAGTGTTACGCCGTTCAGCGGCGCGGGCGGCGACGCACGAGGTGGGCAATGTTCTGCTGTATGCGGTTGCGCTGTTGGTGGTCGCGGAGTCATGGCTGGCGATGCGATACGGAGCGAGGCGATAGTGGAAACCACGTCGCAACTCAACGGGATTCTCGCGTGGCTTCTCGACCTGGATCAGATTCGTCTGGACCGGGACGCGCCGCTGTCGCTAACCTGGGAGCCGGGTCTGCCGATGTGGCTGCTCGTGCCGTTGGCGGTCTTGGCGGCATACGTCATCGTCGCGATCCATCAACGAGAGCTCGGCGGGCGAGGCCGTCGCTTGCTCCTGGCTGCGGTCCGGATGGCGTTTCTCGGCTTGATTGTGACGATGCTGTGCGCGCCGATCCTTCAACTGCAACGGAACCGGACGGAGCGGTCGTACGTCGCGCTCCTGGTCGATGATACTCAGAGCATGCTGATTCGGGACGGTTCGGGTGCCGGGGCGGACGCCAAGTCCCGAGTCGAGCGCGTGCATGACGCGCTTCTCGCCGACGAAGGTGCTGCGCTGCGCGCGATGCTGAAGGGCAATCGTCTCGAGATGTTCACGTTCGGTGACGGTGTCAATCGGCAGGCGACGGCCGAATCCGATGAGGACATAGCGTTGATCGCCGATGCTCTGAAACGACAGCGTTGTGCGGCGACGGCGACCAACATGCCCCGTGCGGTGGAGGAGATACTGGATCGTCGCGCGAGCGGGCGGTTGGCGGCCGTCGTTCTGGCGTCGGACGGGCGTTCCACGGAACCGGCGAGCCTGAGCGATGCGATTTCGGTCGCCGTGGCGCGGCAGGTGCCCGTGCTCCCGCTTCTGATCGGTTCCAGCGCGCCGCGGAAGGACGTGTCTGTCGAAGGCGCCTTCGCGGCGCAGACGGCGTTCGTCAAAGACCTGGTCTCTGTCCGCGCTACCGTCCGTGCGGTGGGAGTGGACGGTGGCACGGAGCTGTCACTTCGGCTGATCGACGGGGAAACGGGCGTAACCGTCGACAGCAAGCGACTGACCGCGGCGGACGTGGGAGTCGCAACCGATGTCGCGTTCACATTCAAGCCGGAACGCGTCGGGCGGATGAAACTCCGCGTCGAGGCGGAGTCGCCGGCCGGCGAGTCGGTGACCGAGAACAACATCGCCGGCGTGGAGTTGGACATTCTGGACGACCAGTTGCGCGTGCTCTACGTCGAGGGCTATCCGCGCTATGAGTATCGCTATCTGAAGAACATGCTCCTCCGCGAACCGACCATTCGTTCAAGTTGCCTGCTTCTGAGCGCGGACGCTGAGTTCGCCCAGGAGGGTACGGACCCGATCCGGCGTTTTCCGACGGAAGCGGATGAGTTGGATCTCTACGACGTCGTTCTCTTCGGAGACGTTGACCCCACCGGTGATTGGCTGAGCCCGTTTCAGGCTGAGATGCTCGTCGCATTCGTTGCGGAGCGGGGCGGCGGCTTCGGGTTGATTTGCGGGCAGCGTTCCGCGCCGCACCGGTTTCGAGGTACACCGCTGGAGAAGCTCCTGCCGGTGCGCATCGACCCGAGTTTTCTCGGCACGTACACCTCGGTGTTGCAGGACTCTTTCGCTCCGGTGGTGACGGCTGAAGGATCGCAGTCGCGCGTGCTCCGTTTTCTCGGCGGGGATGAGCCGGAATCGCACCTGGGAGGGTTGTACTGGATCGCACGGACGATGGGCTCGAAGCCCGGCGCGGAGGTGTTGGCCGTTCACCCGAACATCGCGCTGTCGGCACCGGGTGCCTCGGCGCGATTGGAATCAACGATGATGCCGCTGCTGGTACGCGGGCGGTACGGCGCGGGTCGCGTGTTGCTCTGCGCGACGGACGACACCTGGCGGTGGCGGCGCGGCGGGGCGGAGTGGGTGTTCGATACTTTCTGGCTTCAGGTGTGCCGCTCGCTGGTTCCCCCGAGGGACGTCGGCGCTGATCACCGCCTCGAGCTTCGTACGGATCGTAAGCGCTACCGCTACGGTGAGCCGGTCGAGATTCGCGCCACGGTATCGGACTGGGAACTCCTGGCCGGATTGGGCGGACAACTGGAAATCTCGGTCGTCGGCGATGCCGAGCGACCCGGCGGCCGTGTGCAGTTGAATCGCCTTGGTGACGCGTCACGCATCTTCGAGGGCACGTTCATTCCGCAACGGGCCGGTGGGTACCGCGCCCGTCTCGAGCACGTTACACCGCTGCCGGGCACGCGGGAAGCAACCGTCGCTTTTCGCGTGGACGAGGCGGACCTGGAACTGCGACATCCGCAAGCGGACCACGACGCGCTCCGGCGACTGGCCGCCGAAACCGGTGGCACGGTGATCCCGCTGGATCAGATTGCCGCGTACGCCGCCGCGATTCAGGATCGCAGCATCCAGATACCGGACGACATTGCTGAACCGCTGTGGGACTCGAAACTGGCGATGATCGCGTCCATCATGCTGTTGGTTGCGGAGTGGATCTTGCGCAAGAGCTTCGGGATGATTTGATGATCTCTCGTTTTCGGCAGGACAATCATGGAGCCGGATGATCAAAGACCGATTGAAGTCCTCCGGCAGCTTGCGGCGATTCGCACGGCGATCCGCCGGCGTCTCGGCGTCTTTGGCATCTGCACCGTGCTGGCGGGGGGGTGCGTCTCGCTTCTCTCGATCGTTGCGGTGGATTGGTTGCTCGAGATGCCTTCGGGACTGCGCGCGTTCGGGGCGGTTCTGTTCGTGGCCGGGTCCGGCTTCGCGACGCTGCACCTGATCGTCAGGCCGCTGCAGGCGCGACTCACGTTGGCGCAGGTTGCCGGACGATTGGAGCAGCACTTCGGCGGACTGGACGACCGCCTGAGCAGCACGGTGAGTTTCCTGACCGTCCCAAGTGATGCCTCGCCTTCGCTGATGCGCCAGGTGATCGCGAACACGGACCGGGTGGTGTCGGAGCTTCCGCTGGGTACGGCCTTGTCGCGCCGACCGGTCATCACACGTGTTGCCATGCTCGCCATCGGCGTCGGGGCTTTGTCGACGATCTCTTTGCTCGGGGGCGACTGGTTGTCCATCGGTGTGCGGCGGTACGTGCGTCCGTTCAGTGGGCTGAAGTGGCCCCATCGCGTGGAGATCGTGCCTTTGACGGGCGCTCTGCGCGTGCCCATCGGAGAGTCGTTCACGCTTCGGATGCGCGTGGCGCGCGGTGGTGATGCCGACCTTCGCGGCGTCGTCCATCTCGCGAGCGAGGGGCAGGAGACGGTTTCGCTGGCGATGCACCGCGAGGCCGGGGATCAGTACCGCTGCACCGTTGACGGCGTCACGTCGGGCGCGGTGTACTGGTTCGAAGCGGGGGACGACAGCACGCACCGTGCGACGTCGCGCATCGAGGTCGTGGAGCGCCCGGCTGTCGCGTGGGTGATCGCGAGGATCCGGTCGCCGTTGTACTCGGGGCGATCCGGTACCGTTGAATACGATCTGACGAAGGGACCTGCGTCGGCGGTAGTCGGCAGTCGCGCGGAGATTGTCGTTCGTGCAACCAAGCCGATCCGTGCCGCGCCCGAAGGGGGTCCCGAGGCGTGGCTGGTACCGGATTCGGCGGACCTGGGGGGTGAGCGGATTGCCCTGGTTCGTGCGGAGAATCGTCCTCGCGTGCTGGTCGGTGAACTCACGGTTACACGCGACATGAAGTTCCGCGTGAAACTGGTCGATCGAAGCGGTTTTGTCAATCGGGGGCGCGGTGCGTATGCGATCGTCACCGCGCCCGACAGCGTTCCGGAAGTTGCGGTGACCGAGCCGAAAGCCGTCGCGGAAACGACGCCGCGCGGGTCGGTCATGCTGCACGTCACCGCGAAGGACGACTTTGGAATCACGGGACTGCGCCTGGTCGGTGAGGTTGTGGGAAGCGAGCGGCGGTTTGAAGTTCCCCTTCTCGACGCCGCCGAGGTGCGAACGTCCGCGACCGGTGTTGTTGCGAGCGTGGAGCACGTTTGGGACATCGCGTCGCTCAGTGTGGCGCCGCCTTCGGTCATTTCGTGCGTGGTTGAGGCGACGGACAATCGCCGAGGTGATGAGACGACCGGTCAGGTCGGAACGTCGGGCACGATGCGTCTGCGCGTCGTGGGCGAGGCGGCGTTCGAGGCGCGCGTGCGCGACGTGTTCGTCCTGTTGCAGCGGCGCATTCGGCGGGAACTCCTGGAACAGCAGACGATTCGCGACGAGTGCACGGACATCGCTCGAGGTGGTCCGAGCGAATCCAGTCTCTCGCCGAGAGAGCGTGAATCGCTGATGAGCCTGATTCGGAGGCAGCAGGCCGCGGCGCGAACGCTGGCGGATCTTTCGCTGCGTTTCGCGCGACTGGCCCGGACGATTCAACGAAACGGACTCACCGAGGATGTTTCGCTGGACTTGGCGCGGCGATCGGGCGAGGAGCTTACCAGCGTCGCGCGTGGACCGATGGCGGAGGCCGCGCGACTGCTCCAGCAGCGCATCGATGCGCCGACGCGGTCGGACGGCGCCGCGTCTTTGAGTGCGGCCGGCTCCCGGCAGGAAACCGCGGTCCTGGCGTTGCGGGCTCTGCTGCGACGAATGGACGTGTGGGGTGATTTCCAGGCGTTCGTAAACAAGACGCGAGACCTGATGGATCGCCAGCAGCGATTGCGCGCGGACACGGCCGCGGTGGCACGGCGGACCTTCGGCAAGCGTCACGAGGCGTTGACCGGCGCCGAGCAGTCCGAACTGCGACGATTGGCGCACAAGCAGCGCGAACTTGCAGCGGAATTCGACGCGTTGCGAAAACGCCTGCGCGGCGCGGTCGCGCAATCGTCATCCGGCGGGCGCGCCCAGACCGCGTCGATCGAGAGCGCGCTCCGCGCCGCACGGACGGGTGACGTGTTCGAGCGGATGGGTCACGCCGCTGCGGCGATCGACGACAACCGCCTGGCGGGTGCGGGCGGCGACCAGGAGGGCGCGTCGCGGGCGCTGGCCAAGATGCTCGGACAACTCGAAGACAGAGAGGTGCGCAGACTCGCCGAACTGGCCAAGAGGCTCGAGCGCGCGGATCGCGCCGTCTTGGAACTAGTGGAACAACAGGAGACGCTCGCCGCGACGACAGCCGAAGCAGCGACGATGCAGGCGTCGCGCGAGGTCTTTTCCGAGCAATCCCTCGAGCAGGCGCGACTCCGGCGAAACGCGGACGCGCTCGGGCGCGACCTTTCGGAGGCGGACGAAACCGCGGAAGCGGGCGATGGCGTACGTCAGGCGGCGCGGGCCATGAAGCAGGCCGAATCATCGCTCGCGGATGGGCTCGGTCGCGGCGCGATGGACCCGCAGGCGTCGGCCGTTTCAGAACTTCGATCGGCGGCGGAACTGCTCGCCGAGCAACTGCGCCGCGCGGCGCACGCTGCCTCACAGAAGATGATCGCCGCGGCTCGCGTGCGACTGGAGGAGATCCGCGAGGAGCAGCTTTCGATCAACAAGGGAACCGCCCAAGCCGTCGATGTGGTCGCGTCGCGCGGGCGATTGGATCGACGTAGCGCGCGTGGCGTGGGCAAGCTCGCTTCTGCCCAGACGACTACGGCGGAGGCGCTGGACTCGGTGAGGGAGGACCTCACCGGCGCGGCTGTCTATAATCGTGTGCTGGAGCGTGCCGCGGTCGATATGCGATCTTCAGCGGACGCGCTCCGCGGGCGGCGGATCGACGGCGAACTCGTGGGAGTGCAAGTGCGCATAGCACGCCGGCTGCAGCAGCTCATTCGGGCTCTGAGCGCCGCCGCCTCGCTGCCGCCGTCGGATGCGTTTGTGGACGCCCTGGGAGGCGGCGGGAAGGGTTCGTCGCAGGGTCGGCCTGGTATTCCCACTGCGGCGGAGTTGATCATGCTGAAGACCATGCAGAGCGAGCTTCTCAGCGAGACGATCGAACTCGATAGTTCGCGCGCCCCGGGGGCGAGCCCGACGGAAGCGGATCTCCGCGCGGCGGCAGCGTTGGGATTACAGCAGCGCGAGGTGCGGGAGTTGATGGAGTTGGTCGTGCGCGAAGCGAAGAAGGAACACTGATGTGCGGTCTCTTGAGAATGAGTGATCGGGTGGCCCATCTCTTTCGAGGTGGGGGGCTCGAATCCGCCGTCGATTGGCGTCCCCCACGGCTGAAGCCTTGGGGCACCGGGTTTGTGGCGCTGTGTGTTGGGGTCAGCGCGCTGGCCGCGGGGGTATCGCTCGCGCAGCAGGACGACGCGGTCGATGATCGTGCGAAGGACCTGGCTGAGCGATTACTGGGCGGTCAATCCGATGATGGCGACCTGATGGATCGCGCGCTTCGGCGGATGTCGTCGGCGGAAGAGCGTCTCGTGAGGCGATACGACGCCGGAAGTGAGACACAGGCATTGCAGAATAGCATCATCGACGATCTGGATTTGGCCATCAAGAATGCGGCGCGGCGCGGTTCGTCCAAGAATCGAGCCGCCGGGCAGGGAGAGATGCGGCGAAAGAGTGATCGACCGACTGGCGAAGGTGAGAGACCGCGCGGGGCGGCGGTCGATGCCGGGGGTGCGGAAACGACCGGGTCCACGTCGGAAGCCAAAACCGACCCCCCGAGTGGTCCGCTTCGGGAAACACGCCGGGGCTGGGGTCACCTGCCCGCGCGGGACCGGGAGGAGATGATCCAGGGATCGCGCGAGCAATCGTTGGATGCATACCGAGAGTGGATCGAACGGTACTACCGCGCGCTTGCGGAAGAAGGTGACGAGTGATGCCGCGAACGATGTTCCTTGCGAGCGTATTGCTGTGCGCGGCGTTGTCGTTGACCGCAAGCGGGCAGGACGCCGCGACGACGGGAGACGCGACGCCCGCAAGTCCGGCGTCGACCGGGGATGCCGTCGAGCGCGGGCTGGTCTGGCTGGCGAGCCAGCAGGACGAGGACGGGGCATTCGGAGGCCTGTCACACTACGGTCGACACGTGGGGGTAACGGGTCTGGTGGGTTTGGCGTTCCTCAGTCATGGGGACACCCCGGGGCGCGGTCGGTACGGAGGCGTCATTGACGGGTGCATCGCGTTCATTGTCTCGAACCGGTCCGAGAGCGGCCTGCTGGCGGCGGAGACGTCACACGGGCCGATGTACGGGCACGGGTTCGCGACGCTGTTCCTGGCGGAAGTCTACGGCATGACCAACCGGAACGACGTGCGCGAGACGTTGCGCAAGGCGGTGCGCCTGATCGCCACCACGCAGAACGAGGAGGGCGGCTGGAGGTATCAGCCGGTGCGGGACGATGCCGATGTGTCGGTGACGGTGTGCCAGATCATGGCACTACGGGCGGCGCGTAACGTGGGTCTGCACGTCGAGAAATCGATCATCGACCGCGCGATCGAGTACGTGCGGAACAGCCAGAACCCCGACGGGGGATTTCGTTACATGAGCACCTCGGGAACGTCGGCCTTTGCGCGCTCGGCCGCCGGCGTGGCTGCGCTGCAATACGCCGGTGTCTATCATGGAGATGCGGTCTCCAAAGGCATAGAATACTGTATGAAGTTCGTTCCACCGAGCGAGCAGAGCGTCGGACATTACTTCTACGGTCACTACTACGCATCGCAGGCCGTGTTCCTCGCCGGAGAGAAGTACTGGGACCGCTGGTGGCCCGGCGTGCGCGACGAATTGCTGGGAAAGCAGGCGGATGAGGGGTACTGGCGGGGGCAGGCGGGGCAGGAATATGGGACGGCGATGGCGTTGATCGTCTTGCAGATGCCGAACCGTTTGCTGCCGATCTTCCAGAAGTAGAACGATGTTGCGCGATGGAGTGACAATCAGTGTTTGTCTGTGCGGTTTGGCCGCGTCGGCCGCCCGCGCGCCGGCGGAAGTCGTGGTGCAGACGATCGATCACGGCGTCGTTGTTGGCGACGTCGTTTCGTTTTCGATCGACGGGGGGCTGGAGATAGTGTCGATCGAGGGTCGCGCGCGTTTCTCGACCGAAGACATCGTCAGCATAACCCGCACAGCGCGAGCGGCCGCGTCATCGGAAGCGCTCTTGGTGGTGACGCTGGCCGGCAAGGGGCGGCGCGATCGGCTTGTCGGGACGCCGGGCGCGTTTGAGGATGATCGTGTCATTTTGAACGTGCCAAGCCTGGGTCCGACTCCCGTTCCGCTCGAACACATGGCCGTCTGGCGGAATCCGAGCTTCGATCAACCCGTACATGAGGCAGCCGTGGAGTTGATGTTCGCTCTGCCGGAAGACGGGAACGATCACCTGCTGGTCGCCAACGGGGACCGCCTGAGTGGTCTCGTGGTAGTCGCGGACTCCGAGGGCTTCGTGCTCGATACACCTGACGGCGAACTGCGGATCGCGCACGATCAGGTTGTCGCCGCGTCGATCGTCGGCGTTCCGGTCGATCGCAAGCCCGGACCGCGGTTGCCCGTGTCATTTACGGACGGGTCACGCGTCACGGCGAGCGCGTTGGATTGGTCGGCGCGAGGCGTGACTCTGACCCTCTTCGGGGGTATTCAGCGGCGCGTGGCGGAGGACGCTATCGCGCGGGTCGACGTTGTCGGCGGCCGATGGCAGTGGCTGAGTGAACTGGAACCGGTCGCGGTTGATCAGACGCCGATGATGTCCGTGGCGTGGCCGGTGCGCGTGGATCGCAACGTACTCGGCGGGCCGCTGGTTGTAGGCGGCGCGTCGTTCGAGCGTGGTTTCGGCGTACACGCGCGGAGTGCTCTGGCGTTCGATGTGTCCGGCGGGTACCGGGAATTCGTGACGCGGTACGGATTGGACGACGACAGCGGCCCGCTCGGTGATGTTGCGATCGGCGTTGTGGTCGACGGCGTTGTGCGTTTCGAGCGAGCGGACCTCCGGCGTGGCATGCTCGGAGGCCCGCTACGCGTTGACGTCACCGGCGCGCGCCGTCTCGAGCTGGTCGTCGACTTCGGCCGGCTCGGCGGCGTTCAGGACCGGTTCGATTGGATCGAACCGGCCCTGATCCGGTAGGGGGGAAGTTACGGTCCTCCGAAGGCGCGTTGGAATGCGCCGAAGTCGATCAAGTCAACATCACAGTCCGCGTCGGCATCGAACGATTCGCAGAACTCCGCGGTGTTCGGAAACGACAGACACTCGAACCAGTGAGCGTAGTCTTCCAAATCGACATCGTGGTCGCAGTCGCGGTCTCCGATGCCGAACTCGTAGGCGCCCATGTCGTGGCGCCCGCAGAGACTGCGGGGGTGGCCTTCGATGTCCGTCCCGCAGCACGGGGAGCAGAGCGTAAAAGTGCCCGTGTTGATGCACGGCGAGTCGGATGCGAGTCGCAAGTCGTCGTCGAGCGTACCGGCGACTCCGTCCGGACCGAGCGGATCCCTGAATCGCGGGTCGGCGTCGATGTTGAAGTACCCGCCGAGGCCCTCGGCCGTCCAGCCTTGGATGTCGCTGTACTCGATGATGGTGTTGCCCGTCGCCGAGTACACCTGCGAGAACTCGCCCGCGCCGTTGGCGTCGGCGTTGCCCCAGACGATCGAGCCAACGACGGACGTTTCGCCGGTGGCGTAGATGCCGCCGCCACTGCCTCCGGCGGAGTTGGCACTATAGGTCGAGCCGTGGACTTGCGAAGTTGGAACGTCCAAGAAGACGGCGCCGCCGTCGAGGCGTGCTGCGTTGGCGGTGAATGCGCAATCCGAGAACGACGGATGACCGTCGACAACGTAGCACGCGCCGCCACTGTTCGCCGTGTTGCCGGCGAACAGGCAACGCGTAAAGTCACCAAGCCCCCAAATCGCGCCGCCGTCTTCGTCGGCGGAGTTGTTGATGAAGGTGCAGTCGGTAATGCTCGCGGCTCCATCGCCGAAGTAGCTGATTCCCGCGCCCGAGCCGGTGACGGTGTTTCCGCGAAATAGGCTCCTGTCAACAGAGACGACCTGTCCTCTGCAGCGTAAGCCACCGGCGTTGTTGATGAATGCGCAGCTGGTCACCCGAAGCCCGCTCCAGGTCGTTGATTCCACAGCCAGCCCGGCGTTGTTCCGCAGCTCGCAGTTTGCCAATTGAAGGTATGAGTACGTCGAGATGCCGCCGCCGTTGCTTTCAGATACTTCGCAATCCTCCAGTATGGCCGGAGCACCGCTGAACTCAATCGCAGATTCGTAGTCGTGCTTCGTCCTGTTTGCCGTGAATGTGCAGTTTCGGATCGTGTACCAGTCATGGAAGTCGACCGCCCAGATTGCTGAACCGCCGACAGACGTGTTGTCGGTGAATGAGCAGTCAATGAGCGTGACCTCGGTTGAATACCCGTACAATGCGCCTCCCGAGTGTGGGTTGGTCTTCGCGCGGGACTCCGATTCGTTGTCGGCTGCCGGCTCCTCGCCCGTCCAGTCCGCTGCGTTATTCGTGAACGTGCAGCGGCGGGCGGTCACGTCACCGTCTAATGTTGCGAGTCCTCCGCCGCTGCCCGATGTGTAGTTGTTGTGAATCGTGCAGTCCATCAGTAAGAGCGACGAGCGTAGGCTCCGAATGCCGGCGCCAGTGGCGGTGCAGTCCGCATCGAGATGCCCCGACTGGATTGTGAACCCGTCGAGGGTTACAGACGCCTCGTCTGCGTCAACAAGAACTACGCGGCAGCCGTTGTCGGATCGGGACGCGTGGGACGGGCCTCCCTGATCGTTGGCGTTGAGATCAGCGCTGAGAACGGTTGGATAGAGTACCACGTCTCGCCGGTCGGGCTCCGGGTGGCCGAGGCCTGCGTACCCGCCGCGGAGCGCGACGCCCGCCGTGACATGAAAAGACGATTCGCGGTCGCCGTTGGGCGGCGCGGGTGTGTAGGTGCCCTGGGCGACGCGAATCTCCTCGACAATGTGAGGATAAAGTGCGCTAGCGCGTAGCGCGGCGTGAATGTCCACGAAGGCGTCTTGCCATGAGTCACCATCC
>JAJDDR010000600.1 GCA_029260255.1 Phycisphaerae bacterium | reverse complement strand
CCGACGGCACGCCGGAGGCGGCGAAGCGCCTCAAGCGCGTCCTGACAGCCGACCCGGCCACCGGCATCTTCCGCCACGTCGACGCGGGATACGAGAAGGCGGAGCGCATCGCCGAGCAGCGGGGAGTCATGCTTCCCGGTCGCGCGTGTTGGGCGTGATGTCGGTGCGGCGCGGCACGCGCGCACGCCCTGCGGCGTGGGGAGCAGGGACCTCGCTTGTGCGCGGTAGGACCCGCTTTGGCGCTCGGCGGATCGGGGACCCTCGCGATGGGGAACGAGAGCGTTGCGATCGGGGGCAATTGTGTCAGGGATCGAGGCAGGGGGCGCCGTCTCCCATGTAGATACCGCCAGCATCCACACAGCTTTGCTCGGTCATGGTTGAACACGCGCTATTTAGAATACACGCGCCGCAGATAACGGTTTCGCAGCAAGTGGCGTCGCCGGTACCGAGGCAGTCCAGCGTATCCATGTCGCACCAATCGACGGCGCCGTCGCAGGTGATGTCGAAGCGTTCTTCGTAGCAGTCGGATGCGATGCACTGCCTGAGGGCCAACCAGTCGAATGGCGAGATGTCGCCGCTGCCGTTCACGTCGCCGTTGCAGGCGCAGGGTGAGGTGCCTCCCTCGATGAGCGGCTGAAGCTGAGCGAAATCGGCGAAGTCAACGTCGAGGTCAGCGTCGAAGTCGAAGACGTCACACGGCGGGTCGATGTCGCCGCCGGGTCCGGTCGAGCAAGCCGCGAACTGCTCGAAGTCGAACAGATCAACGTCGCCGTCGCCATCGGCGTCGCCGGGCAGGGTGCCGCCGACGGCATCCCCAACGGGATCCGCGGAGACGCCGGTGTGCATGGGACGGCTGGGTGGATGATCGGCTTGGACGACGCCCCCGTCCCACGCGGCGATCGGCACCAAGACGCACGTGAAGTTTCTGATCTGCGCGAACACAAGTGACATGAGCATGGCAGAACCTCCTCGCGCGTGGTGAGCGAACCTTGCAGCGGCGCGACGATCACGCCGCGAGAGCGAGCGTTCAAGAACGATAGGGCGTCTGGGCTGCTCGCTTGCGTTATTCTACCCCAAAGCCCACGAGCGCAAAAAGTCCTTTTCCGCCGGATTCTTCAATTGACCGGCGACCGCGAGGATTGTTGCCGGCCATGATCGTGCGTAGAATCGGCATGCGAGATTCAGGCCGATTACCAGGAGAGACAGCGTGCTGGACGAGATTTTCAAGCTGCAAGCGGAGTTGAACAAGCGGATCGGGATGGATACGCGGTCGCTCAAGGAGAATCTCGACCCGCAACGGGCCGGTGAGTGGCTTAACGACTACATCGCGGCGGCGAGCAACGAGCTGGAGGAGCTTCGCGATTGCACGTTCTGGAAGCACTGGTGCGCGGAGGCGAAGGCCGGTGCGCGGTTCAAGCTGCACGATCTGCAGAATGCGCGCGTCGAGATCATCGATCTGCTGTTTTTCTGGGTGAGCATGGCCCAGTGCGTTGGGCTTGATGCGAAGGACGTGCACGATCTTTACTTGCAGAAGTTGAAGGTCAATCACAAGCGTCAGGAAGACAACTACGCGATGACGAACAAGGATGAGTCGGACAACAAGGGTATCGTGTTGGGTGGGTGAGGCGGGGTCTGACGGGGTCGAATAATGAGACGCGTGATGCGAGTGCGAGAGGTGTTCGTTGTGGTCACAATGACCATTCTGGCGGCCACCACCGGTTGTTTTGATGTCGATCCGCCCGATCCGAGCGGTTGCGGGGGTTCCGGGGACGTGGTGTGTGGTTCGTCGATGTTTTGCGAGTTCGACGAGGGGGATTGCGGAGAATCAGCGTCGACGGGGGCATGTGCGTCGATGCCGACGGTCTGCACGCAGGAGTTCGCGCCGGTGTGTGGGTGCGACGGGGAGACGTACTCCAACGCCTGCCGCGCGAGCGCGTCGGGCGTGAGCATCAGGCGCCGGGGGATGTGCGAACCGTCGTCGGACGCGTTCTGCGGCGGGATCGCGGGCGTTCAGTGCGACGATGGATTCTATTGCCTGTTCGAGGTGGGTTCGTGCGGCAGCGGCGATCAATCCGGGGTGTGTGCCGAGATTTTCGAAGTGTGCATCGAGAACTTCCAGCCCGTGTGCGGCTGCGATGGTCAGACGTACTCCAACGAGTGCTTTGCGGGCGCGGCGGGTGTGAGTGTGGAACGCGAAGGTGCGTGCGACGAGTAGCGGCGGGAGAAACCCGCCTACTGAATCAGGCCTTGCGCGATCTGTGGGAGAATCTGCCCGGCCGGGCGGGGGAAGCGGATGTCGACCAGGGGTGACAGGGGCGTGTCATCGGGGTTGATCTCGATGATCGCCGCGCCGTTTGCCTGAGACCAATTGGCAAGCGAGGCGGCCGGCTGGACAACGGCACTGGTTCCGACGACGAGCATGACATCGCATTGAGCGGCGGCTTCCTGTGCCGCGGCGAATGCGTGCCGCGGGAGCGTCTCGCCGAACCAGACAACGCCGGGGCGCATCATTCGGCCGCATTCTCCGCAGTGGGGAACCTGATCGCGTGGTGATCCCGCGCCGGCGTTTGGGGTTTGGTCGGGGCGATTCTCTCGGGCGCACGCGGTGCAACGGTCGATCCAGATGTTTCCGTGGAGTTCGATGACGTTTCGGCTGCCGGCGCGTTGGTGGAGGTTGTCGACGTTCTGGGTGATGAGCGCGAAGTTGGGGACGGCGCACTCTATTTCGGCCAGCGCGTGATGTCCTGGGTTGGGGTCCTTGTCCAGAAGTTGGCTTCGTCGCCAGAGGTAGAACTGCCACACTTCTTCCGGATTGCGTTCAAAAGCCTCGGGTGTGGCGAGGTCTTCGGCGCGGCGCCCCGCCCAGAAGCCGCCGGCTCCGCGGAAAGTCGGCACGCCGCTTTCGGCGCTGATGCCGGCGCCGCTCATGCAGCAGACGTGTTGTGCGCGTTTCAATCGCTGGATAGCGTCGGTGATGCGCGCGTCCATGTCCCGGTCGGTCATGACAACATTGTACACGGCTTCCTTGACAACGGCAGTCGGCTGTGGAGCCTTGTCGTGCATGAGACTGGGGCCATCAGAGTGTTTCGATTCGCCGCCGTCGCGTCGGATGCGGGTTTGGGGTTGCGCCGTGTGCCTGTTGTGCGCCGGATTGATACCGGCGTGCGCGCAGTGGTCGATCGATAGCGCCGATCGGGAAGTGGCGGCGTTGATTCAGAATCGCCAGATGGCCGCGCTCGGTTTCTCGACGGAGACCGCGTTGGGCGCGGAGTCGGGTGCGGTTGAGCGCCGGACCGGGGTGTACAGCTTCGTGCCGTCGCCGGTGGACCCGGCCGTCCCGGCGGGGTTTCAGCGGGCGACGGCGAAAGTCGACGCATCCGGCGCGGACGGCGAATCCGGGGGCGCACCGGACGCCCCCTCCCCGGCGGACGGACTGACGGAAGAGGGCGCCCCTGTCGATCCGCCGCGGCCATTCGCGATTTCCGACGCGCTTTCGTACGCGATGAATCACTCGCGACGGTATCAGACGGAGAAGGAACTGCTCTATCTCAGTGCCTTGGACCTGACACTGGAGCGGCACCTGTGGACGCCGCGCTTCGTGCAGAGCGTGCTCAGTCTGGACCACGACGAGGCCGACGCGATCAACAGCCACGACCAGACCTTCACCGCTGTGGCCAACCTCGCGATCGAGCAGCGTCTGCCGTACGGTGGCGAGGTGACCGCCCGTGTGCTCAGCAGCCTGATGCGGGATATCGGCGAGAACATTGCGCTGGGCGAGACCGGTCAATTGGTCATCGAGGGGCGAATCCCTCTTCTCCGCGGCGCGGGTCGGACGGCTTATGAGAGTCGCTACCGCGCGGAGCGCGAACTGGTGTACGCGGTTCGGTCGTTTGAGCGGTTCCGGCGGGAGTTTCTGGTGGAGATTGCGACCGACTTCTTCGATCTCCTGAGCCGCAAGACGCAGATTGAGAGCGCCAACAACCTGGCGGCGCGGATGCGGACGGTGTTCAGACGTGAGAAGGCACTGGTCGACGCCGATCGCAACTTGCAGTTCGACGCGGACCGCGCCCGCAACAGCATGCTGACGGCGCAGGACTCCGCCCAAGTCGCGCGCGAGAACTTCGAGACCGCCCTGGATTTCTTCAAGATACGGCTGGGCATGCTGACTCGGGAGAACATCGACCTCGTTGACGAGATGCTCGATCTCAACGATCCGGGTGTTTCGGTGCGTGAGGCGACGGAGGCCGCGATTGGGTATCGCCTCGACCTGACCACCGCGCGAGACCGTGTCGACGACGCGCGGCGTGCGGTGGAGGTTGCGCGGAACAACCTTCTTCCGCAAGTCGATCTGCGTGCGGGCATGACGACGGACACCGACCCGACCCGCCTCAACACGCAGAGCTTCGATTCGGAGCACACGCGATGGAGCGCCGGCGTCGAAGTCGAGATACCCCTGGAGCGAAAGCGAGAGCGCAACGACTACCGCGGTGCGCTCGTTGCGCTGCGCCGGGCGGAGCGGAACTACGAGGAGTTCCGGGACACGGTTCGCCTCGAGGTGCGTCGGGCGGTTCGCCGGATAGCGTCGGCGAAATCCACCATGATGATTCAGGCTGAGCGGATCCGCATCAACGAGTTTCGCGCCGCCATGGCGCAGGCCAAACTCGATGCCGGAGAAAATGTCTCGATGCTGGATGTCGTGGATGCGCAGGAGGATTTGACGCGCGCGCGCAACGACAGTGCGGCGTCGCTGTCGGATTTTCGCCGAGCGGTGTTGGAGTTCCTTCGGGACTCGGGCACGCTTCGGGCGGGCGACGACGGCGTATGGGCGCGCTACGGGGCGGATGCGCCGCTGACGGCTCCTGATGGCGGTCCGTGACAAGAAATGACAGCTCAATTGTGAACAATGTTGGTGACGGGTCGCCGTTCCAAACTAGAATGGGCTTCGGTCGATACTTGAGGTATGGCGCGCCGGCTGCGCCGGGCTTGTCGTACACCCGTGCAACGACGCGCGGATCGACTCTCGCGGCGACCCGGGGGGACGTGTTTCCCCAGGAAGAAGGTTTAGACAATGTCCACCACGATCCGACCGCCGACCGCCGTCGACGCATCATCGCTGCCGGGCGACGCGATGAGCGGCGCGTCCGCCACGACGGCGACGCGACCCCGAGGGAGATCTCGCGTTTGGGTCGGTGTGTTGGTGGTCACGGTCTTGGGGCTCGCCAGATGGCAGGGCGTGATGGGGTGGGGCGAAAACGCGGTATCCGAGTCGACGATGGTTTTCGAGGTGGTGCGCCGGTCTTTCCCGGTCATCGAAGAGGCGAAGGGTGAGTTGAAGGCGGCCGTCACTACCGATATCAAATGCGAGGTCGAGGGGCGCACCACCATCATCTGGCTGATCGAGGAAGGCAAGACGGTTGAGAAAGATGAGTTGCTCGTTCGACTGGCGAGCGACAAGATCGAAGAGCGCGTTCGTCAGGAGGAAGCCACGGAAGCGAGCGCCATCGCGTCACTGGAGGCGGCGGAAAAGGACCTTGAGATCCTGATCGACGAAAACGCCAGCAACATCCGCAAGGCGGAATTGGCATCGCGGTGGGCGAACAGCGACCACGACAAGTACGTCGACGGCGATGCGAAGAAAATGCGGATGGTGGCCGAGCTGGAGGTCCAGCGCGCCCACCAGACGTACGAGCGTGCGTCGGCGGAGTACGACAATTCGCTGAAACTGCATGCCGACAAGTACATTTCGAAGACCGATTTGGATCAGCGATTATTCAGCAAACTGGAGGCGGAGCGATCCGTTGATACGGCGGAGTTGTCTTTGCAGGTCTTCAACACATACGAGTTCCCCAAGAAGATGGAGCAACTGGATTCGGACATCGCCGAGAAGGACAAGGAGCTTGTCCGGATCCGCAAGAGTGGCTTGGCGAGGGAAGCACAGAAACACGCGGACGTCGAAGCCAAGCGAGCCAACCTGCTGAACACGCAGAACCAGCTCAAGAAGTACCGGGAGCAGTTGGCGAACTGTGAGATTCGCGCGCCCACTCCGGGAATCGTGGTATACCATTCGAACCGCTGGGATCCGCAGAAGATCACGGAAGGCAGTGAGGTGCATGAGCGGCAGACGATCGTCGACCTGCCGGACTCCACGGTCATGCTCGTCAATGTGCGTATCCACGAAGCGAAGACGCACAAGATCAAGCCGGGGCAGGATGTGACCGTCGAGATCGACGCGATTCCGGACCGCGTGTTCACCGGCAAGGTGACCAAGATCGCCCCGCTGGCGGACTCCAGGAACCAGTGGCTGAACCCCGACCTGAAGGAGTACCAGACGGAGATCACTTTGGACCAGGCGGAGCCCGCGCTCAAGCCCGGTGTTACGGCGCGAGCCAAGATCGCCATTTCGCGCGTCGATGACATGCTGAGCGTTCCGCCCCAGGCCATCTACACCAAGGCGGGGCGTCACTATGTCTTTATCGCGGACGGTGACGCGGGCACGCCGTGCCAGGTGCAACTCGGGGAGGCGAGCGCGGAGTTTGTGGCCATCACGTCGGGTCTCAAGGAAAGGGACCGGGTGCTGTTGGCCGTTTCCGACGTCGCCGAGGGCAGGATTCCGGACGTCGACGTGGACGATTCCTCTAAGCAGGCGTCGGCCGACGACGCCGGATCGGACCGCTCTGCAGAGGGTGCCAAACCTGAGCAGGGTGG
>JAJDDR010000599.1 GCA_029260255.1 Phycisphaerae bacterium | reverse complement strand
GCGAACGGATCTGGACAGTGATAGCCACCTGTGCCCAACAAGGCCGATCAGTCTTTGCCTTCATCGAACGGGCCGTGCGCGCCCATTTCACCGGTCAGCCGATCCCGTCACTCCTGATCGCCGACCCGTGAACGGTTACGGGAAAGGTAACGGCACCGGACCGGGCCTTGACGCCCACCGGCGGCGAGGAGAAGTCTACCTCGTCCGGCGCTGAGGCTGCGCTCGATGCCGTCCTCAGTGAGATCAGCGCAGAAACTCTGGCCCAGAAGATCGGCATGCCCATCGACGCTGCGCGAGCGGCCTACGCCTTGGAAACCGTTACGGTTGAATCGAACCAGGCGTTCAACGACACGATCGCAGCGTTCCATCTGCACGTGCTGCGGCACACCAGCGCGTCGCCCGCGCCGGTCGATAGCGAGGCCATCGCCGACGAAGCTCTATCCCTCCTGGGACGGGCATTCATCAACAAAGGAGGCGAGAACGCCGCCCGGGCCGAGGCTCGCTTCGGTGTCCACGGAGGGCTACGCCTCGTTCTCAACGTGATGACCGAACAGATGAAAACCGAGCAACAGGCGAAACGCGTAAGCCGTGTGCTTCGGGATGCCGTGGACCCGTTGGACTGGGACGACCGCGTCGCATTCATGGCCGCCCTGCTGGAGCGGATCGGTTCCCAGCTTCCGCCCGAGTTGCGGAACCGGTCACCGAGAGTTTATGCGCGGCAGTATGACGTGATCGTGCAAGCGTACGTGAATTCCCTGGATCGGGTGAAGGAGCTATTCCGCACCCTGTAGGAACAAGGAGAACTTCGAATGGTGTCCATTGGCAGCATGTTGGCCTCGCTGGATGAGAGAACGATTGCCCAGCGGATTGGGATCCCCCACGACGAGGCGCGAATGCGTTTTGCTCTGCAGCGTAATACGGTAGACGACTTCGACGCGTTCGCCGACATCATCGCGGACTATTACGCGTACCACGTGACAGAGTGCGTCGCCAACGGTGGGTCACTGTCACGGGCCGAGGCAGCGGGCCGAGCGAAGGAGTTGCTCGAACTGGAGTATAGGCGCCGCCGCAACGGGGACATCGTCAGCGCCTTCAACGATGCAAGTGACGGTACCAACGGTGGCGTAAGAGCGATCCTTGATGTCCTCGCCGAGGGTCTCAAAGCTGAGGCTGTGAAGCACTATACACGCGAGGTGTTCGATCGCAATGTAGCGCCGAATTCCTGGGAAGACAAGGTGGAGATCATCAGGCAGTTCATAGACCGCTGCGGCGTAGACCTCTCTACGTCCATCCGTACGGATCAACCGGAACGGTACGCCCAGAGCTATAATGAGGTTATCACTTCGTACGTGGAAGGACTGCAGCGAACGTCCTCGGTCTTTCGGCGGCTGTAGTGAGGACGCGGCGTGCCAACAAAGCTCGATAGATTGCTCGAACACCTCGAACCCATCCGGGTGTTGGACGAGGTCTCGGCGCGAACAGACGAGGCCATGAACTCATTCGCCTTCCCCGCCGGCCGGATCACCGTTTGGGACGACTTTAAGGCGTGCGTGATCAGGTTCGTCGCCCATGTCGAGCGCCATGCCCTCCGGCTCGAAGCCCCTTATCAGGTGGATCCAGACTTTGCCTGGGGGCGATGCGTTCGAATGCTGATGCGCAAGTTCGACTCGTCCGGCGAGAAGGCTGCCTTTGAGATGGCTCGAACGGGGAATGAAGGCGGTCTTTACGCGGTGCTCAAAGCCGTTGCATGGTCTATCGCCGAACAAATGGCAGAGGCTGAGATTTCCGGGCGGGTGTCGCACTACCTGGGCGAGCTTTCGGCAACTCAGCAGCTGGCCGCAAGTTCCGAGTACGTTGTGAAGTACGGTCACCTGCTTCCCGCAGAGTTGACTGAGGACAATGCCCTACGCATCCGCACGAGATTCTATAAGGTACTTACGCAGCATCCCGAGTTGATGAAGCGATTCCGGAGGATTGGCCGCCGTGGACCGCCTGCAGCCGCAACGTCGAGAGCACCGAATCCGTCAGCCGGCCAGGATGTTGTGGCTCAAGGATCCACTCGACCCTGAAACGATTCTTCCCTTTCTGCCGCTATCAGGAGTAGAAACAAAGTTGGAGGCTTCACAGTGACCGCCGAGACAGCAATACTGGCACAGATGCGGGGCCCGATGCTGGCCGCGAAGGCGCAGGCCATTCTGCTCGAGGAAGTCGTCAAGGGCTGCGAACGTCAGATCGCCCCCCAGCCGGTCGCCCTGGAACCGGTCTTTCAACCGATAGGCCTGGCCAGCGAAGATGCCCCGAATCACGGCACGACCAACTGGGTCTTCGAGACACCGGCCCCACTTGAAGACATGGCAAGACTTCAGGTCTGGGTGTCACCCGAGCAGCGGTGCGACTGGGATCGTTCCGAGCGATTCGTCAAGCTGCTCTATTTCGTCGGGCACCGCGTCGGTTTGGAAATCCTGGGCAATCGGCACCTGATCACGATCCGCCTGCTGTGCCACCGGGAGGATCTTCCATCAGTGCGGACCGCGTTCTACAGCGAGTTCGAGCGCTGCGAACTCACGCTCGCAGACACCGGAGACCTCAGTCAGCACATGAGGCCAAGCGGCCAGGACATGGTGCTCCTGGATTTCCTGCCACCGCCACCCTACTCCCACTTGCTGACGCAGCCGGACGAGCTTGGCATCTCGCCCTACGCCTCCATCATGACAAGTCTGGCCAACCTCGAGGGAGAAGAAGTCCTTGGGATGTACCAGATTCTGTTCCAGCCGGTATCGCCGGAGCACAACTGGCATCACAATGTTCAGCGACTCGTCGACCTGGAATTCACCTACAAGCTGATGACCGGCTGGCAACCGCCGCAGCGATACCAGCAGCAGGTACCCTCGGGCGATCTGCGCCACATGGCCACGGACACCGAGACCAAGGCCCACAACGACAAGCCCTTTTTCTCCGCCGCGATGCGCGTGGCGGTGCTCGGTGCCGGTGACCGAGCGCATCAAACGCTTCGCGCCCTGTCCACGTTCCGCAGCCTGATCCAACACGGTGGGAGGCCTTTGGAACACCTTACCGAGGCGGACTACCAGACCCACCTGTCGGACGAGACCATACGTCAGATGTTCGTCCACGCCCACACGTATCGACCTGGATTCCTGCTCAACTCCCAGGAACTGACCAGTCTGTTTCACATCCCACCGACTGATGTCTCCGAGCACCGAGCCACTTGTCTACAACCTCTCGAGCCCCTGCGCCCCGACCCCTCTTTACGCTTAGGCACGCCCATCGGAACCTGTAATGACGCCGGCCGGGACCTGCCCGTATGCATCCCGGCGGACGTTCGGCCCGAGCACCTGCACATGATCGGAGGAACCGGCTGCGGCAAGTCGACGCTCATGCTGAGCACAATCCTGCACGATATTCAGCAGGGACACGGTGTTGCGGTCATCGACCCGCACGGGCCGCTGATTCACAACTTCCTCCGCCTGGTCCCGAGCGAGCACATCGATCGCGTCATCTACATCAACCCTGGTGACCCAGATTGGGTGCCGATCTGGAACCCGCTGCACTGCAACGCCGGGCAGGATCCCGGACGCGTGGCCGACGATATCATCGGCGCCTTTCGCAGCTTCATCACCGGATGGGGTGATCGGCTGGAACATCTGCTCCGGCATGCCCTCATCGGCGCGCTGCATCTGCCTGGGGGAAACCTACTTGACGTGTCCGATCTTCTTCGGTGGAAGTGCGACGAAGGCAATCAACTCCGTCAGCGCGTACTCAACCTCGTACAATATGAGGTGTCACGACAGTTCTGGCGGACCGATTTCGCCAACTACAGGCCCGCCGAGTTGGGGCCGCCTCAACACAAGCTCAGCAAATTGCTGAGCGCAGGCCCTGCCTCGCTGATGCTGTGCCAATCCCAGAGTTCCTTTGAGCTTCGCGATGTGATGGACAAGGGCAAGATCCTGCTGTTCGACCTCTCCACCATCGGTTCGGAGCTCCGGAGCGTTCTGGGCTGCTTCCTCCTGTCATTGTTACATCACTGCGCCCTCACTCGAAGCGATGCGCCAGAAGAAACACACAAACTCTTTCCTATCCACTGCGACGAGGCGCACCGGTTTCTAACCGACGCCATCGAAGATCTCATCGCCGAAACGCGGAAGTTCAGTGTTCCGTTGAGTCTCGCCCACCAATACATGAGCCAGTTCGGCGCCGGCAAGACAGACGCCCTTTCCAGCGTTGGTTCCGCGATCATCTTCAAAGTGGACAGCAAAGATGCCGCGTACCTCAAGAAGGATCTTCAGGGGCGAGTGGCCGTCGAGGATCTGATCACCCTGAAGCGAGGTGAAGCGATCGCTCGGATCGGCACCGAGATTGTGCGTATCAAGACTCCCAAGCCGCTGGCGCCATCCAAACGGAATCCCCATGACCTAATTATCGAGCAATCACGAGCACGTTATTACCGCCCGATTGCCGACGTGCAAAAGGCCATCCGCAACCGGGCCGACCGATGGATTAGGCCTTTCTCACCGCTAACGGCCGTTGTCACGACCTCGCCGACAACAGCGGGGAACCCACCTGAGTCTGCAGCCGACACGGAGACCTTCGAGTATGACCGACTCTGACTCACGATGCAGTCGCGCCGCGCGCATCGTTGAGCAGATCGCTGCACTGTTGGACGAAACGCGGGTCGCCCAGCTCATCGACGGACCCATCGATGCGGCCGTCGGGACGTTTTCGTGTCGCGTGGAAAGGCCCGACTCGCACAGACAGTTTCACGACGTGGTCTCGGAGTTCGTACTCCATGTCCATAAGAACTCAACAGCCTGCCTGCAGGAGCTTACGAAGCCGCAGGCGCGCGATGAGGCCGTGGCTTTGCTTGAACAGGCCTACGAAGGCACGCACGCCGATGGCTATCACGCTGCTCTGCTAGATGCGAACGACACTTCCCAGGCTGGCATGCACGTGGTCCTCAGCCGGCTGGCGGATATCATCAAGGCCCGGCGGCGGCACAGCCACCGTCGCGGCGTTTTCGCACGTTGCATCGACCCCAACGATTGGCACACGACGTGTGACATCGCTGCCATTCTCCTGGGTCGCTGTCGAGTCCTGCTGCCCGCTGAGCATTGCCCGCAAAGCCCCGAGCAATTCGTCGATCATATCCCCGAACTGTTCAATGCCGTGTTGAGCGTTGATCAGCTGGAGCAGCAGGCTCGTTCCGGACTCTTCCCTCACCACAGCTGAAACGCAGCTCCTGGTTCGCCCGCTTCCAAGGACAGAGGGACAAACCGGGCGGTTCAAGCCGGCACTGTTGTCGGCTTCCGCTGGTCCCCCTTCGTGCGAAGGTATCGGAGCGGATGTCGTGGCCGAGTTGCCAGAGAAAAGACCGACGACCCAGAAGATCACTCTGTTCCGCCAGTGCTTTGCGGGCTTGAATCACGTTTACGGCACCTACGATCCGCGCACGGGGCGCGTTCGACAGGTCAAGCAGCCGGTCACCGATGATGTAATCCTGGCCCATCTCCTCGGCCAGCAACCGTACGGAGTCTACTTGCTTATCGGTGACCTGATCCGTGCGGTCGCTGCGGACTTTGACGAAGATGACCCTCGACCTCCTGTCGAGTTCATTCGCCAAGCCGATCACTATGGGATCAAAGCCTATCTTGAGCGATCCAAAAGCAAGGGCTGGCACGCCTGGGTGTTCATGGATACGGCCGGCGTCTCCGCCACCAAGGCAAGGCTGGTCGTCAAAAACATCCTTGACGACATCGGCAGACCAGCGACGGAAGTGTTTCCCAAGCAAAACCGGCTGGCTGGAGATACCTGTTACGGCAACTTCATCAACACGCCGTTGTTCGGCGCTCTCGTGCCGCAAGGGCGAACGGTTTTCGTAGATCCCAGCGATCCAACCAAACCGCTTCCAGACCAGTGGGCCCTCCTGGAAGCGGTCGAACGTGTGCCGGAACGAATGCTGGATGAAATCATCGAGATCAACGATCTCGCAGTACGTGTCAACCGGCCCCCACCACAGTCGCCGCCGTCAAGCAATCATCGGCGTTCGTTCGGCCTGCCGCCGTGCGCGCAGACGATGCTCGCCGACGGAGTTGCAGCCAACCAGCGCGTGGCATGCTTTCGGCTGGCCGTCAATCTAAAACGCGTTGGCTTACCCTTCGATAGCGCTGTCGCCGTTCTGAACGACTGGGCTACACGCAATCGGCCGGTGAAAGGGAAGCGGACGATAGCGGAAGACGAAATCCTCTCACAAGCGGGATGCGCTTACGACAAGGAGTACCGCGCATTGGGGTGCGAAGAGCCGGCCGTGGCGCCATTTTGTCAACCGGGATGTCCGGTAAGCGATGGGCTCGCGTCTAGTCGCGTCGGTGAGAGAAGAGCCGGGGCATCGAGGCGGGAAACGCCGGCGGACAAGATCTATAGCGCGTGCGAAGTCTGCACTGCAAAGTGGTTCTGCGACACTGAGGTCACAACGTGTCCCCGATGCGGGAGCGATCAGATAAGTCGGACACGGGCCAAGCCACCGTGGTTGAATGAGGGAGTGTAACCATGAATCAATCCAATCAAAGACCGGTTCGGGAGTTCAGAGCGGCGACGATCAAGGCTGCGATTTGGGCCGAAAAGCGAGAGGAACAAGGCCGTACAGTGGTCAGGCATACGGTCAAGATCCAGAAGCGCTACTTCGACAAGAGCAGCAATGAGTGGCGAACGACGGAGTACTTCTTCCCGAATGACTTGCCACGTCTTCGTCTCGTCGCCGAGAAGGCGTTCGAGTACGTCGCGCTACGCGAGTCCGCGGATGAACGGAGCGGCGATCGATGACTTCGGCTCGGATGTACACCAGTCGCCATGCCCGACCGCGAAGAACCACCCTCCGTCGTGAGCTGCTACGGCGGCGGTATCTCCGCAAAAACCCACATGGTCACGTCACCGAGACACCTCGCGACATGTTCGCCCGTGTTGCGAGCGCGGTTGCTGGCGTGGAAGCTGCGTACGGCGCGAGTCCGGACAAGATCCGCGATCTTGCCGCGCAGTTCTTCCGCATCATGAGTCAGGGCTCGTTCCTGCCCAACAGCCCGACGCTCATGAACGCCGGTCGCGAGAACGGCATGTGCAACGCCTGTTTTGTCCTACCGGTGGAAGACAGCATTGACGGCATTTTCGACTCGGTGAAGCAGACGGCGCTCGTACAGAAGGCCGGCGGAGGCACCGGGTTTGCGTTCGATACCTTGCGGCCAACCGGCGATGCCGTTGCCTCCAGCGGTGGCAGAACGTCTGGGCCGATCAGCTTCATGCGGGTCTTTTCGGAAACGACCATGGCGATCCAGCAGGGAGCCCACCGGCGCGGGGCCAACATGGCGATGTGCTCGATCAAGCACCCGGACATCTTCAACTTCATTCACGCCAAGAGCGATCAGTCGCAGTTCGCCAACTTCAATCTGTCCGTCAAGGTTACGAACTCCTTCATTATGGCCCTGGAGGAAGCTCCGGACGGCCCGCACATCGTCATCAATCCCAGAACCAGCCGCTGCTACGTGATTCCGCGAAGTGTGGGTCCATCCGGCTACGTTTTGCAAGATCTGGTGCCAGCAAGCAGCGTAACGGTTCCATGTTACAGCCGACGCGACGTCTGGAACATGATCGTCGCCAACGCCCACGCTACGGGCGAGCCGGGCATCTGTTTCATCGACCGCGTGAACGCCGACAACCCCACGCCGAAGCTTGGCAGAATCGCGGCAACCAACCCCTGCGGTGAGCAGCCGCTTCTGGCGAACGAAGCATGCAATCTTGGCTCGATCAATCTCTCCAGATTCATCAACACGAACGGCGAAGGCATCGACTGGGATTCGCTGGCGCAGACGGTACAGTTGGCGGTACGGTTCCTGGACAACGTCGTCGACCTGACCTCGTATCCGACACAAGAGATCCGCGAGCGTTCGCACGGGAACCGCAAGATCGGGTTGGGTGTCATGGGCTTCGCCGATGCTCTGATCCTTCTGGGTATGCGTTACGACAGCGACGCGGCACTCGGATTTGCCTCAGGAATCTCCGGCTTCATCCAAGAGCAGGCGCACCAGGCGAGCGCCCAGCTGGCCGAGAAGCGTGGCAGCTTTCCCAACTGGGCCGGCAGTACGTGGGATGCCGAACATCAAGTGCCGATGCGGAACGCGACGGTCACGACGATTGCCCCTACTGGGAGCATCAGCATCATCGCCCGTTGCAGCAGTGGCATCGAACCGATCTACAGCCTGGCCTATCGCCGCAAGGCGCTGGAAGGCCGGGAGTTCATCCAGGTTCATCCGCTCTTGGAGAGGATCGGCCGCGATGGCCGTTGGATGAATGACGTTACCCGGCAGGCGCTGATGGAAGGCGCGCCAGCAACGGAGATGCCCGCTATTCCCAAGAGTGTTGCCGAGACACTCGTGACCGCTCACGAGGTCGCCCCGGAATGGCACGTACGCATGCAGGCGGCGTTTCAGAAAAACGTAGACAACGCTGTCTCCAAGACGGTCAACCTACGCCACAACGCGAGCGCCGCTGAGGTGGACAAGGTCTTCCGGATGGCTTTCGAACTCGGCTGCAAGGGTATCACCGTTTATCGCGACGGTGCCCGGAGAGGGCAGACATTCTCTACGGCGGACAGAAAGGAAGCCACCACCCCGGACAACGGATCGACGCCCAGAATCCGCAGCCGAGTCGCAAGCGGGCAGACCTTCAAGTTCCGCATGGGCTGCGGAACGCTCTTCGTCACGGTCAACCGAGACGAGAACGGACTGTGCGAGGTCTTCGCCAACCTCGGCAAAGCTGGCGGTTGTCCGTCACAATCCGAAGCGACGTGTCGTGCGATCTCGACGGCACTTCGGTCCGGCGTGAGCTCCAAGGAGCTGATCGAGCAGCTCCGGGGCATTCGGTGCCTTTCAACCGCAGCAGCCCGAAAAGGTGACAGTACGATCAAGGTCTTGTCGTGTCCGGATGCCATCGCCCGGGCAATCGAAGAGTCGACAGGTGGATCCCCCAATCAGTCTGCCCCTGGCAAGCACGCCGCCGGCCGCGGGTGTCCGTTTTGTGGTTCTGCCATGCGTCGTGAGGCTGGCTGTTTCGTGTGTAACAGTTGTATGCATGACTCGTGCGGTTGATAGCGGGATGCGTATGAATAGAAATACAACCAAGCGCGAGATTTTGCAGCCACGCGCGAAGAGTGCCGGGTCGCCACCCCAGCTCGCTGCATTCAACACCCATTGGTGCGGCGTTCCCATCTTGCCAGGCGAGCCCACGCAACCATGCCCCGAGCTCTTGACGGAGGAAGAAGCGATTCGATATCTGCGGCTGGACACAATCGAGATCAGAAACCCGGCTGACACCTTGCGCAGGTACCGGGAGCAGGGTATGCTTCGTGGAACACAGGTAAGCAAGCGGATCATGTATCGTCGGATCGAGCTAGACCGGCTCCTGGAACGGCTAACTGAACGAGACCCGCGATGATTGGAAGGCCAGGTACGTGAACCACGCCGCCGTAACCCTGCACCAGCAGACTGACCGAAAGGCCGGCGGCAAGGCCTACACGTACTGGGTGCTGCGATGGCGCGGTCCGGACGGCCGCCGGCGCGGCGAACGACTTGCCCCGGTCAAGACGCTCTCCAAACGCCGAGCGGAACAACTTCGACGACAGAAGGAGTTGGAACTTGGCTTGAACCCCGGCCGAAACACACCGGCTCGTGCGCCGTTGCTCGAGAGTTTCACTGAAGTGTACGTGAGTGCGAGAGCCAGTGAGCTGAAGCCCGGCACGCTGGAACTCCACGAGCAGACCATTCGCTACCTGGTCGGTTTCCTTGGGGCAGCACGGCGGCTCGACACGATCAGCCGTCAAGACGCGCGAGCGTTCAAGACCGCGCTGGCGAACGGTCAGCTTGCGCATGTTAACGAGAAGAAGAAGAGGAAGAAGGACAAGAACCTCACAACAGCGACGATCGATATGCATGTTCGCAACGCGCGGACAATTTTCAATCATGCGGTTGCTGACGACGTGCTGCTTCTCAACCCGTTCGACCGTTTGGCGGAGACGCAGCCGGCAGCACGAGAATGGCACTACGTGGCACCAGCCGAGTTCGAGAGATTGTTCGACGCTGCGAGCAAGACCTGGCAGATACTGCTGGCCCTCGCTCGCTGGGCGGGATTGCGTCGAGGTGAGGCCCTGAACCTGCGATGGCATAACATCGATTGGACCAACAATCGGATGACTGTCGTGGGTACAGACGCCTGGGACGTCAAGGACAAAGAGGCTCGCGTCATTCCGGTCTGCCCGGAACTTCATGAACTCCTACTGGAGGCGTTCGAGGCAGCTGAAGAGGGTCAGGCAATGATTGTGCCACTGGGGACCGTCGTCGTGCAGAATATCTCGCGGGACTTCGATGTGCTGTGCCGGCGGGCCAACGTGTCCCGGTACAACAAGCCGTTTCATACGCTCCGCAAGAGCTGCCTGACGGATTGGGCCGCGAGATTCCCGATGCACGTCGTGCGGGCATGGGCCGGCCACAGCGACATCTCGACCACGGCCACGTACTACCTGCAAATATCTGAGGCTGACTACATCCGGGCAGCGACGGAACGATGCAACGCCGTCTTGCCACGAAATTGCCACGAAACGCCAAAACCGGCCCAAAATCGGGACGCAGAATCGAATGCAACAGATGCGCAACCTACTGAAAAGAAAGGACTTAAGTAGAAAGCGGGCGAGCGGATTCGAACCGCCGACGTCCAGCTTGGGAAGCTGGCATTCTACCACTGAATTACGCCCGCAAAAGCGGTTTTCTACTACATTTTTCCGCTTCGTCGTACTACAATTTCCCGGAAGACGAACCGAGAACCGTACGCTGGCGGAGTATACCACATGCCCAAGGCTGGGCCAAACAAGCGGAAGCGAGTTCCCAAGCTCTCCTTCACGGAGACCCAGGGCATCGGCTGGCACGTCTCGTTTCGCGACCAGGCCACTGGCTCACCTACTCGTCACCGTTTCGGCATCCGCAAGAAGAGCCGCGAGCCCGAAGCTCGCATAGCTTACCATCGTTGGCTTGCCGAGTACCTGGAGAACGGACCAACGAGGCCTCAGCCGAAACGTACCCGTAAGGATGCACGCACCGGGCCGCCTGTGTCAAGGCTCAACCCGAATCGAAAGGTCGTACCGGGCAGCATAATGCACGTCGCTTCCGGCTTTCT
>JAJDDR010000598.1 GCA_029260255.1 Phycisphaerae bacterium | reverse complement strand
GCCGACGGTCTCGCCTACCTGATTTGGACACGTTGGCCGCGCAGAAGTTTCGCAGTTTCCGCGAGAAGTGCAACGCGCCGTGTCCGGTCCACCACGCTTCGACGCGCACGGCGCGGATCGACCGTTCTCCACCGTCGGGTTCGTTTTTTCTGAAAACTGTTGAACCGCCGCTCGGGTGGTGCGACTGTAACTGTAATCGCGATGGGTAGGACGCAAGAGGACATTCAGGACGAGCTGCTGGTGCTGCGATGCCAGCGAGGTGACGGTGAAGCCCTTGCGGCGCTGATCGCCCGGTGGCAGACGCGGCTCGGACGGCTGGCGTGGCGTCTGACGGGTGATCGTGAGGCGGCGCGGGATGTCGTTCAGGATGCGTGGCTGGCAATCGTGCGGGGGATGGGGCGACTGGACGATCCGGTGCGGTTCCGATCGTGGGCCTGCCACATCGTGAGGAACAAGTGCGCCGATTGGACCCGGCGGCGCGTTACACAGCGAACCGCGGCGAGAGACCTGGGCGATTCGGCTGCGGCGACGCGGAGTGACCCAACGGACGGCCGGGAGTCAGCGAGCGAGATAACGCGGTTACGCGCGAGGTGAAGCGCGTCGAGCTTCAGATCGCGCGTCTGGCGGCTCGTATCAAGGACTAGCAGTACAGCGCAAAGTCGACACACTGGCAGAACCGCGACTGTTAAGGAGCGGCCCCGAACCCTCGCAAGCGCCTCATGCGCGCGAGGCCGCTTCCTGACGGGCGCGGTTCTGACCACTTTGCGCTGTACGGCTAGGCGCGTCGGCCGGTGTCAGCCTGTCGCCGCGAGACGCTGCAATTGCTCTCGCTGCACCGCGGTGCTGACCCGGCGCACGCCCTCGAGAAGGTTGCTTTGAGAGGAACGGTCTTCGGCGCAACTGACGCCGTATCGAATCCCGCCGCGGCGCAACTCGCGCACGCTCTGGATGCAGACCGGTCCCGCAAACCGCTCGCCGTCGTGGGAAATCGCTGCGTCGACGATGCCGGCGACATTGAAGGATTGGGTCGACTCGACGGCGAAGCCGGTCGTGCTGATATCAAGGAGCTTGCACTCGGTCTCCGTCCCGAGCTCCGCGGTGAGGTCGGATATGACGGTCGACACGCGGTAGCATTCGCGCCCATCGGCGGAGATGGTGTCGCCGAGCGTCTCAAAGGAGAACATTACCCGGGGCTCGGTCTGCAACTCGCCGCTGACGCGCGCGGCCTGTTTGACGAAATCGCGCCGGACGTTGTAGTAGACGAGCACTTCCTGACCGTCGCAGAGTTCGAGGTCGGTTTCCTCGGGTTCGGCGGTGAAGACGCCATCGGTCACGCCGACGACCTTGGCCGGATGGAGGATGCGGCGGTCGGATTCACCCGAGATCTGTACAAAGAGTTCCTTGTCCATCCCCAGCATGATTGTGTTCCTCGCGTTTTGGTCCAGCGTCTGGTTTGCGCATCCAGCCTTACTCTGATCGGCGGATACGCTGAGTGGTTTTAGGTGAAAACCTCGAAGGTGCGATAACTATGCGCCGAGTCGGGTCGGGCGAGTTGGGCGGAAGAGGATCGTCCCGCCGGTACACAGGAGCAGTGAGAGCGTCACCAGTTGCCATTCGGATGCGGTGGGAACGCCGGTGTTGCACTGTGGAAACTGCGGCGGTGCGTCCGGAGCACCGATCCATGCGCGCATGAAGGAACCCCAGTCGGTGCAGTCGACATCGTGATCCAGATCGAAGTCACCGGGCGAGCAACCCGCGGCATGGGCCGCGCCCGGCCCGCTGAAGCACGATGCGAATCGCGCGAGGTCGGCCTCGTCGGTGTCGCCGTCGCTGTCGAAATCACCTGCATAGCGTTCGAGGATGATTCCGTCCATCGGTTGCAGGGTCACCTGTGCGGCGGGCGAGCCGTCGTTGTAGCGCGCGGCCGATCGCACGTGCAGGGCGTCGGCGATGCAGGGTGCGCCGTCCCGACTGCTTGCGCGCACGTAGGCGTCATCGTCCGGAGCGAGCGGCACCTCGGCGATGGGATGCCATTCGTCTCCGCCGCCGCGTTGGTCGAGTGTCACGGTGGCGACGACCATCCCACCGGCGACGACATCATAATCAACGATGCGACTCCAGGTGTTCGCCACGGGCGCGGCCGGCCACCAGACGGAGATGGTGTAGGCGTCGGTCGCTGGAATCGTCAGGTTCCATCGCGCGGTGTCGTCTGCGGCGCCGCTCGATTCGTGGCAAGCCTCGCCCCAATCGTGATAGAACGGTCCGACGGCCTGCCACTCGCCGCTGTCGTGGTTGACCTCCGTCCAGCCGCCAGTGGTCGAGAAGGCGTCGTTGCGGTCATCGATGATGTGCTCGAAGCGCGCGGCCTGACTGCCGGATAGCCTGCGATAGCCCGGTTCCAGATCGATGACCATCGGTTCGCGCATGGGATTGAGCAGGACGGTCCCGTGGGTGAAGTCACGCCGCGCGACGTGTGGCAGTTTTTGATGAACGCGCACGTCGTCGACCCAGACGGAGCCGGTCGTGTCACCACTCATGAATTGAATGCGCGACTCCGAGGTGGTCTGGGTAGCGGTGAACGACACAGCGTACTCGCGCCACGCGGTGTCGATGGGCACTTCCCGCCAGAGGCCGAAGTTGTCCCACGGTGGACCGCTTCGTTGCGCGCCCAGGGTGATGGTGCGTTCGGTGTCCGCCTTTGCCCAGAAGACGACGTCGTACAGCGTTCCGTCGATCAGTGTTCGGTCGAACTGCGCGAAGTCGACGTGCCATGCTTCGCCCGAGGTGGATTCCACATCGATGCGTGCCGACGCGGTTCCTTCGGGCGCGTCGTCGAGGTCGCGTGTCACGGTCGCGGCACTGCTTCCGTCGGTGACGACCCACAGGCTCCACGGGGGATCGATCGGCTCCTCGAATCCACCGTTTTCGATCAGACCGGGATTGGGGACGTCGCCGATGTCGACGAAGCGGGCGGCGCCCAATGGGTATCCGAGGTCGAAATCCAACTCGTCGTACCACCAGTCGTTGCCGTGCCAAATGTCGCCGAATTCGTGGGCGAAGAATCCGTCGCGCATCAGGGTGAGCGCGAGACCGAACCGCACATAGGGGTAGTATTTGCGGGCAAACTCGAGCGTCGAGCCGGGCGCGTCGCGCCAGGGCAAGTAGCCGTAGCCGTAGGCGATCTGGTCCATCGGCGTGGATTCCACCATGGTGATGTGCGGCTGAACTGGCATCTCGTGCCAGGCTTGATAGCGGTCCCAGAGCGTTCCGAACTCCGTGTCCCCCTCAATCACATCCGCGGTGAGGAACCCGATACCGATTCCGTTGAAGATGTCGGCGATGCCGGGTTCGGCGATGTCCATCGCGTGCCCGCACATGAGGGCGTGCGGCATGAGTTCCCTGAAGGCGTCGAGTTCGTGGAAGACGCCGGTCTTCCATGCCGCGTCGAACTCCGCCGGGTCGTCGACCTCGCCATCCTCGTTGTAGTCGTAGAGGAACGGATTCCCGAAGATGTCGTGCGTTTGCCACGATTGGGTCGTCATGACGTTGTCGAAGAAGCAGCCGTCGAACATCAAGTCGCTGTCGGTGATTCTCCGGTAGGCGTGGCGGGCCTGGTTCTCTGCGACGTAGAGCTTGGTCATGTTCAGCCGATGCGTCCCGGGCCAGACCTCCACGCGGTTGCCGTGAATGTCGTGCAAGTAGTAGTCTTCCGGCAGCCCGGGGCGCTCCACGGTGTTGATCGACGTCAGGATGCGAATGTCGGGATTCAACGCGCGCAGCGCTCTGATTTGACTGGGGGTGAACTCGGCCCCGAGCCACAAATCGATTCCGGAGGCGCGCTGCATTCCCTGCTGGATGAACATCGTCGATCCCCACAGATTGGCCGTTCGCGGAAACGAGGGGTTCGCTTCGGACAGGCAGCGGTATTGCAGCGCGAGCAGGAAACCCGGAGACGACGCGCAGCGGACGTAGACGTTGGTGGTGACTTCGGTGTCCGTGTCGATGCCCGTGACGCCGGCCTGATGCTGCGTCGTTCCCGCGCCGGCGTCGAACGGCATCATGTGGTCGAACGCCAGCGGGGTGCCGACTGCGTAGCGGCATTCGGTGGGCGCGGCGGTCGTCACCGACAGCAGCACCTCGGATGTCTTGGGCGGCAGGATGGTGCTCGGCGGGTCGGGATCGGTGATGGGAATGCCGGGGTAGGTCACGGATTCGCTGACACACGGGTGGCCGGTGTCATCGCCGTCCGAAGGGGTGAAGGCGAATACGACCGAGTCGCCGAGTTGCAGCCGCTCCGCGTCGAGCCAGACTTCGTAGGGCGCGGGCGGCGCGAGTCGATTTGCGCGAGCGCGGATTTCTCGATCAGGCGAGACCCGCGCGGACACGCGCAACTCGTCGATCAGGTAATGCGCTTCGTGACCCCAGACATCGCCGCCGATAAAGAAATCGCCGCCGTCGTCCGACGGCGGCACGTAGTGTCCTTGGGACGTATCGGCGACGAGTCGGCCGTCCAGGTAGAACCGCATGAAGTTCTCGGCCGCCGAGAAGGTGTACGCCAGATGGTGCCACTCGCCCGCCTGCCAGTATCGGGTGGTCACGCTTCCGTTGAAGGCACTCTGCCACTGTCCGTTGACGACGCCGCCGGCGTACAGCGCACCGGTTCCACCGTCCTGCGTGATGGCGATGAAATCGTCGTTCGGAGTTCGGTACTGAAAGAGATGATGCGAACGGTCGGCGTAGATGGGATCGCCGCCGTCGGCGCGCGACGCGACCCACATTTCGATGGTGCCTTTCCGCAGGTCAAGGTTGTCCTCGCGGGCGAATCGCACGGCGCCGGCCGACTGGAGCGCGAGGGCGGCGCCCCACCGCCCGTCGGCGTACGTGACACCCTCCGCGTCGGTCGGTGTCTCGCCGCCGACGCCGCTGAGGGAGTTATCGAAATGAAGCAGGAGAAGCTCATCCACGGTTCCGAAGTCGAACGGCGTGTAACCCACGAGCCACCGGTAGGCGCTGTGTCGCTCCGGATCGCCATCGGCGTCGTTGTAGTCCGCGCTTCCGATGATGAACGAGTAGTTTTCGTTGAGCCCGGCAGCGGCGCCGGCGCAGGTCGGTGGAGCCGCGACGGCCGTTGCGGCGATGCACGCACTCCAGACGCACACATACCCTGCGGATGCCGCCGACGCCCAACGCATTCCACCTACGCCCTTCCCCATGACCGATACCCGAACCGCCCCAGTCGGTTTTACCACGGGAGAGCATACCCGATTCCGTCGCCATGTGCGCGCCGCGGTTCGGTGTGTGTTCGTTTTCCGCCGGGCGGGGGGGAGGCGATCTTGATCTTCGCAGGGGTTCTGTGGTACGATCGTAGGTGGAATGGTCTCGGGGTATGGGGAAAGCCGGCCGTGTGATGATGAGGTACATGCATAAACATAGCGCGGCGTGCGTCGCGGTCGCGTTGTCTGTCGTGTCGTCGGCCCACGCTGACATGACGATCGACGTGTCCAACCGCGGGCATTATCGCGTTGACGGCGCAACGAGTTCGCCGGTCGTCCTCGGGTCTACACTGACGGGTACGGCCAATGGGAGCGTTCACCGCTCCTACTTCGCGTTCGATCTGTCCGGGCTGGGCGCCCAGGTTGTGACGTCGGCCACGCTCCGCCTGGAGGTGGAGCACTGGTTTGCGGGCAGCGCGACCGAGAGCTTCAACGTTTACGCCGTCTCGACCGACGTTGCGGACGTGATCGGCGGTGGGAACTCGGTGCCGGTCTTCACGGATCTCGGTTCGGGTGACGTGTACGGCACCGGCTCGGCAAGTTCGGCCGATGTGGGTCAGGTGGTGGAGATTTCGCTCGATGCCGGCGCGATGGCCGCGATCATGGCGGCGTCAGGCGGTCTGTTTGCGGTCGGGATCGACTTGGCGACGATCGATGGAACCGTCTACCCGTCTACCGACTTCGAGGCGCTCCGATTCAGCTCCGGATCCGAAGCGCGCACGCACCAGTTATTCGTGGAAACGGTCCCCATTCCCGCCCCGTCGGCCATGCTCCTCGCGCTGATCGGGTTTCCGATGGCCAGCTGGGCGCGGCGGCGGCTCGCGTAGAGCGGTCCGCCCCATCTGTCGCCGGCAGTCCGTTGCGAAACCCAGCAAGGGCGGTGAGAACCGGCTTTTTCTCCTCGACTCCACCGGTTGAAAACCGGTGCCACACG
>JAJDDR010000597.1 GCA_029260255.1 Phycisphaerae bacterium | reverse complement strand
CCAAACGCGCCGCCAAGCGATACTCGTGCCAGTGGACGGTGGAAATGAAGGTCGGTCACGCAGAGCACCGCGTGATGGTGCGTGACGTCAGCGACACCGGCATCGGGATCATCTCGCCGGTTGAAATCGGCGCGGGGCGGTCCGTTAGCTTGAGGCGCCAGCATGACGAACCGTGGCTCGAGGCACGCGTCATGCACTCCACGCTCACGGTCGGGCGATACAAGCTCGGAGTGATCATTCAGTTCGAGGATTCGGGTACCCGGCCGATGCGCGGAGACGAGACACCGCAGTTGGCCGAGTCGCTCATCGTGCTCTCGCGCCT
Organism: Phycisphaerae bacterium; assembly: GCA_029260255.1. Classification (GTDB taxonomy): domain Bacteria; phylum Planctomycetota; class Phycisphaerae; order UBA1845; family UBA1845; genus OFTM285. Next base: position 7,975 of record JAJDDR010000597.1, on the reverse strand, counting down.
CAAGCTCAGCCGGGGTGACGCGGCCGCGGCCGAGTTGCTGGTGCGGGAATGCCTGACGATTCGGCAGAACGCGTTGCCGCCAGGGCACTGGATCACCGCGATGGCACAGAGCGTCTTGGGCGAGTGCCTGATGGCCGTCGGCCGGTACGCCGGAGCCGAGCCCCTGCTGCTCGAGAGCTACCCCAACATCAAGAAAGGGCTGGGACCGGAAGACGAACGCGCCCTGACCGCGCTTTCGCGCATCGTTCAACTCTACGAAGCGTGGGGCAAGCCCGAACAGGCCGACGAGTACCGCGCCATGTCCGAGTGAACAGCGCCGCCGTACCGGAATCGCCACGCGGAATCAACCGCGACGTAAAAAGTGGCAAGGGCTGCTCACCCGAACAGCCCAAGCCTGGGAGGGAGAGAAGGAAGTTGCGGCGATCAGCCGTCGCCCGAAGCGAACCTCAGGCCGACCACAGTTCCCATCGGCATCAGGCATGCGGACGCAGGCAGCCCACATGCTCAGTCAGAGTAGGATACTCCAATTCTCACGTTATACAAGGGAGAACTTAGAAAAAACAGCAAAAACCGACGTGGGTCGGGGTCGGCGGGGTGGATTTGGGCATTCTCGGTGGTTTCAGTATGCTCGGGTGAGGTTCATCGTTGGGTAGTAGTGCTTGAGGATCGCGGCGGCCGAACGGCCGGAGAGGGCCATCTCCTGCATCCCCCATTGGCACATCCCCATCCCGTGCCCGAACCCTCTTCCGTCGAAGAACTCGAAATCATCGCGGCCGGCGTGCGTTTTGAAGTTGGAGCTGCGAAGCGTTCGGCTGCCGATTGCGAGCCGGAGGTCTTCCGCCTTGAGGTCCTGGTGAGCGACGCTGCCACCGGACAATCGGAATACTGTGGGACGGCCCCAACTGGTTCGGCCGACGGTCTGAATGTCCTCGATTCGGCCGAGCCCTTTCATGGCGGGGTAGCGGCTGACGAGTCTGTCGGTGAATTCGCGTTTGGACATTCGCACGGGCTTCCACGCGTAGCTCGTCGCGATCTTGGGGCAGCTGCAGGTGACGCCGCCGGTGAGCGGGGGGATGCTGGGCACATCCGTCCTGCAATTGGCGACGTCCTGCGTCCGTCCGCCGCAGCACGCGCTGTAAAACGTGCAGAACAGCCGCTCGCCTTCGGGGGATGTCCACGTGGCCACGATTCCCTTGGTGAACTGAGTGGCCTCGCGCGCGCGACCGGCGACCGCGCCAGTCCTGATACCTGGATAGACCTGCGAGGCTTCGGTGGCTCTGACATCGTGCGTGCTGTGAGCGCGCTGTGCCATCTGGTAGAGCACGTAGGTGCGCACGGCGACGGATTGAGCGCGGAATGCCTCCTGCTCGAAGTGCGGGAACAACTCGGCGGGCAGCACACACGCGACGTAGGTCTCGATGTCGACGAAGTTGATGATACGCGGGTTCCCCGCGGCGTTGATCGAGATGCGGAGCCGGCCTGCGTACCTTCGCGGGCTGACCGGTCGGGCGGTTTGAGAGAAAGACAGCTCGATCGTGCCGTCGCGTTCGGGGGACAATTCGAGGGTACCGGTGCCGAGCGGGCGGTTGCCGAGGCGCAGTTGGCGCGTGCCGTCGACGGTGAGCCGTGCCCAATCAGCGCGCGGGCCGCGCACAACGGTGTCTCCCGCGAGGTTGCCGATGGTGAAAGGCCCGGTCACGCGCAAGTGGATTGCCGGAGACCGGTCCGCGAGTAGGACGCGCACGCCGCGCACGTTGACCAGCGATTGTATCTCTTGTTCGCCGGCGGGCGCGGCGCGGTTCTGCCTCTGACAGCCGCCGGACGCGATGAACAGCGTAACGAGGATCGCGATGTGGCGGCGAGAACGCCGCCGTTGCGACGCGTTTTCGCGTGTCGGATGCCAGCCAGAATGGGCGGATTGCCGCATCGCCGGTAGTGTCCGCGGGTCAGCCGCCCTTCAGGGTCATGCCGAGTTCGCCGAGTCGCCTCTTGATCTCTGCCAGCGAAGTCATGCCGAAGTTCTTGATGCTGAGCATCTCGGCTTCGGACCGGTTGACGAGCTCGCCGATGGTACTCACGCCGAGGCGCATGAGGCACTTTCGGGCGCGCACGGAGAGCTCGAGTTCGGCGACCGATCGGTTCAGCATGCCGGCCTTCGCGGGATCGAGCCCGCTGGGTACGGCGAGCCTGGACACGTCGGGCTCCCTCTCCTCGAGGAGCTGGCCGATCCGCAGGCCCTTCTGGCTGAGCATGGCCTCGATCTCGTGCAGCGACGTTTCGCCGAAGTTCTTGTAGGACAGCAACTCCGAGGCAGTGGTTCGCAGCAGGTCACCGAGCGTGTGGATGTCCATCTGCTTGAGGCAGTTGCGGCTGCGGACGCTCAACTCGAAATCCGAGATGGGCGTCTCGAGGATTTCGTTCCTCTTTTCCAGGGATCGCTCGCTGTCCTCGTCATAGTACATGTCGACCGAGGCGAGCATGTCCTTGTGGAAACGCTGCGCGCGTTTGTGATTGGGGTATTCGACCAGGACTCGCTCGACGGCATCCAAAGCGCACTCGAATCGTCCGTGATCTTCGTAGAGTATCGCGAGGTTGAGCATTGCGTTCACATGCACCGGTACTTCCGCGGTGATGTTCTCGTAGTGCTCGATGGCCACCTGATCGTCGCCGCGCAAATCGGCGAGGAAGGCCAGGCGAAACGCCGCCTCGACGTCGTCGGGGTCGTTATCAAGGATGCCTTGGTAGACCGCGGCCGCGTCGGACCATGCGCCCTCGCGCTCGAGGATCTGCCCCCTGCAAATCTGCCGGGCCGTGGCGTCGATGGTCTCGGGTGAGGCGGCGTCCAGTTCGCGCTGGGCGTCATCGAGTGCACCCGCGCCTACCAGATCGGTGATACGCTTGATTACTTGTGACATAATCCCTCTCGTAATCCGGATACGCACGTTCTGCCACGTCCGTGCCGCGCGCACCACGCCGCACTCCTCCCGCCGCGCGACCGGCCAGCAGAGCGGTTTGAATCGCGGGAGTATAGCCGGCGGTCGCCACGCCGGCAAGAACCCGCGTATGGGCGCCGCGTGAGTTGGGTGTGACCATTGATTGTGGCATGCCAGGGGTAGGGCGGGTTCCACCCGCCTTCTTCCTCGGTTGCGGCGGGTAGAACCCGCCCTACGGCATGTCCCTGACCAACGATGCCACAGAAAATGGTCACACCCGCGTGAGTTGAAGTGGGACTGTGCGTTTGCTTCGTTTCGTCATGGACGGGATCATTCGTCGCTCGGTGGCGACTGTTCATCCACAAACTCACGGAGTTCGCGCAGCACAATGTCGCCGCGTTGGCGAAGCTGCTCGAGGAACCAGTATTTGTGACCCGCGCCGAACGTGATGAGGAATCGCTTGCCATGGCGGCCGGGCTCTTCCAACGCGGCGGAAATCAGTGCGTAGTGGGCGGCGTTGATGTTGTCCCATCCGCCCAGCCCCAGATCATCGTTGAACAAGCGGTTGTACGGCTCGAGACCTTGCTTGGTGAGTTCATCGTAGCGATCGGTGTGGATCTTCAACGGATCTTCATCGATCCCTTCCGCCGCCAACTGCCGGTCCGACGCTTCGGAAGCCCGTTCCATCTCGGCGTATTCCGCGGCGCGGGTCGTCTTCCAATGGTCCAGCTTGGCACGTCGATCGGCAGCCATCTCCGCGGTCCATGCGGCACAGGGCACCATCGTGAAGTTCATCTCCTCGGTCAGCGGGATGATGGCATCGGTGTACTCGGGAAAGCGCCCCACCCGCGACCGTACGCGGGCGAACCGTTCGATTCAAGCGGAACGGGGTTCCGCGGCGTTGCGTGAGGCCGGGGTGTTGAAGTCTTGCTGGAACGTGCTGGCGGGGGGAGTTGGGGGCTTCGGCGTCGGGGCAGGGGTGTGCTAAAATAGTGCCTGCCGCCGAGCGAATACCACGACGGAAGCGTCGCAACGCGGAATCAAGGGCGAAAGGTATCCGATGTTTCACTTTTGCATCATGGGCGGGCACGGCGGTGAGCTGACGGCCGGGCAGAAAGTCTGTGTGGTGGTCTTCGGCGGATGCGAGTTTCGCCTGCCGACGTTGGCCAAGCAGATCTTGGAGAATCGACGCCGTGCACAACACGGCTTGCCGAAGCGAACGCACTTGTTCATCACGATCTGCGGTGGCACCCAGTTGAAATCGCCGACTCTGGCCGAGGAGTTCATGGCCATGCGCGAGGCCATCAACTCGGGCGTGCTGACGATGGAGGACTGGGACGCGGCGGTCGTGGAACTGGCGGCCGAAGAGGGGCTGCGATACGCGTCGGTCACGCTGATGGGCGGATTCGACGCGTCGGAACTTCCGGAAGAGAACGAAGAAGTGGACGGGCTGGCGATCAACCGTCATCTCGGGCACATCCCGGACGAAGCGGGCACGACGCTGGAACTCGGCGTCGGTCAACGTGGGGCTCAACGGGTCGCGATCGTACGGCGCGCTCTGGCGACGGCGGTCGGCGCCCGGGCGTGATTCGCGGCGCTTTCAGCGCCTGGCGAGCGCCTCTTCGATGGAGGAGCACACCGGCATCAACCCGCCCAGTTTCGTCGTCGTCAGCATGTCGTTTATTGTGGGTTGTGGATTGGCCAGCATCAGCTTTCCGCCGTGTTTCGTGACGCGGAGGTAGGCCACGACGATGCATCCGAGACCGAGCGAGCAGATGAAGTCGAGCCTTGCCAGGTCGATGACCAATACGCGAGGTTTGGTCTGGCACACGTCGAGCAAGGCGGCGTTGAGTCTTTCGCACAGGTCCATCGAAGCGCTGCCGACGAGCGAAACGACCACACCGTCGTCGTGTTTTACGACCTCCACACTGAGTGCGTCGGTTTTGGACATTGTTCTGCCCTACCTCCTGTTCCGTTTCATCAGATAGACTTCTCGCCCGTTGCGGCGGTATTCGACGTCGTCCATGTAGGCGCGCATCAGCATGATCCCGCGCCCGCTGGGAAGGGTCAGGCGATCATTGCTGGTCGGATCGGGGACGTCCTCCGGAGCGAACCCTTGGCCTTCGTCGCTGACGGTGATCTCGATGCGCTCGTCGTCGACGGCGTAGCGGACGGTGATCTTCTTGGTCGCGTCGTTGCCGTTGCCGTGCTTGACGGCGTTGGTCATGGCCTCTTCGAGCGCGAGCTTGATGGCGAAGACGGCTTCCTCGCAGAACCCATGCTTCCGCACGTGGACGAGGATCTCGGACTCCGGCACCTTGGCTTCGTGCAACGTGCTGTTGACGCGAACGGTGCGGAATCGGTCGCCGCTTTTGGAATCAGAATCGCGCTGGCTCATGAAACCGACGCACCGGCAAGAGTCAGTTGACCGGTACCATTTTTCCCGCTCCGTTGAACGCTCCCGACGGCCGGGGTTGGTCAGAACGCCCCCAATGCCTGCGCCGCGGAGTCGTGTATCTCGAACAGCTTATTCAATCGGGTAATCTTGAAGACCTCGTAAATCTGCGGGTTGATGTTGGAAAGTTTGAGGGTCCCGGTCTGCTTCTTGACCCGCTGGTCGAGGGTGATGAGCATGCCCAGGGCGGCCGACGAGAGATGCTCGACGTTTTGGAAGTTGAGCAGGATTCGCACGTTTTCCTGCGATTCGGCCACTTCCTGCAACTGCTCGCCCAACTCTCGGATGGACAATTCGTCGAGGATCTTGCGATCGTTGAACTCGATGACGTTGATCCCGTTGTTCTTGGTGACGATAATATGCTCCGCTGGCGGCATCAGCTCACTCCTACGCCCAGGTTCATCCTACCTCCAAACATAGCAGCATTCTCCCGCCGAGTCGACCACGGTTTCTCCGGGATCGTCCGCGCGGGGGGCTTCGGTCCCGACGTTCGGGCGTTTGAGCCGGGCGTTTTGACCTCTACTGCGTCTCTTGCCGAGGCAGGTGTTCGACACTTGTCATCGCGACGGAGGGATCTTGCCGGAAACCCTCCGGCAAGATCCCTTGTAGAGCCGTGCTATTGCGACAAGGACTCTATCGCTTCCTGGATGAGTAACGTGTCGTAGGTCTTGACGTGTGTTCCCGTGCCGAGCGTGTCGACGGGCCACGCGCGGACGTAGACGATCCACGAGGTGCCTTCGTTCCCGGGTACGGTGATCCGGTCTCGCGCAGTGTGAGCCAGGTTCCGCCGCTGGAAGCGAACCCGACCAGGGCGATCGCCGCCGCGCGTCGCATGCCGGCGAAGACCGGTTGTTCGAACAGATCCAGGATGGCGACGCAGGCCTCTTCGTTGCCCGATAGCGCCCTGGTTAGTAATGCATGGGTCGTGCTCGGTCTCCTGTTCGCAGTAGTAGTTACGCAGACGGGGTGAGAGGTTGCAGGGAATCTGTCGCGGTCTTTGGGGCGTGGGCCTCGGCGCACTTCGTGGCGTAGAGGATTGACGATTGACGATTGACGGGGGTGCGGGGCGGTGAGGCGGTGGCTCGCGGCCTGGAAACGGTGCTCGTGGGCGCAGGCCGCTCGTTGACACTCGCGGTTCAGACTGGTTTGGCTTCGTTTGGCGCATGGTGTTTTGTCCTTTCGGCGCGCGGTTGTCGGTGGGCGGTGCGCGCAGCGTCCTCGCATGTATATAACCACAGGTGTGATCCGTTTGGGGGCGATTCTCGCGGATCACCCCTGTGCCGGGGCGCGGAGGGGGTTTTGGGGAGGCCTGAGCCCGTCCGCGTGTCTACGGCACGGGCACTCCGGTGGTGGACGTTACGTTGACGGCCAGCATTCGCGGATGGTGACGAAGGCTTCGGCGGCGTGCATGGCGACGACGCTGCCACGCCATTGGGCGAGGGCGGTGACGGCTTCCAATGAGCGGGCGTCGGGCGCGGGGCGCACCTGTGATGCGTAGGCCCGCATGGCGGCAAGCTTGGCGCCGAGGTGGTCGGTGACGTCGATATAGAGTTGGGGGTCGAAGGCGGGCTCGAGCGCGGGGGCGGACCAGTGGGTCTCGGAAACCGTCTCGTAGCAGAGGACGCGCTTGACGAAGGCGCGATCCGCGACGGGACGCAGGGCGACCTGGCAGGCGTCGAAGACCTGCTTGTGGTCCTCATGCCGATCGCCGGGGAAGGGCAGCAGCACAAGTTCGGGTTGGACGTCGGTGACGAGGGTGTCGAACGCGGCGTTCAGTTCGTGTTCGGGCACGGCGTGCAGCTTGGTGACGGGGAGGTCGAGGAAGCGAAGGTCCTTTACGCCGAGTTTGTCGTTTGCGGCGTGGGCTTCGGTGCGGACCTGCTCGACTTGGGACTCTTGGAATAGCGGCGGCCAACCCTTGGTGGCGATGGCGGTCGTGATGTCGTTGCCCTCTTCGGCGAGGCGGTGGATGGTGGCGCCGGCGCCGAGCACCTCGTCGTCGGGATGGGGGGCGATCACGAGAACGCGCATTGAATTATCTCCGACGGATTGGCCATGTGTTCGGTGCGGTGTCTATCCGAGTTGGGCGCCGACGTCCAGGGTGACGGGCGTTTGTTGATCGTCATCGAAGGCGCTCTCGGTGATCCAGAAGCCGCCGTCTCCGGTCTTGGTCAGGATGGCGCCGTCGTCGCGAATGCTCAGCACGGAGCCGGGCGTCGCGGCGCCCGTGGGTTCATCGGCTGCGGCGGGTTTGCCTCGCCAGACGATCAGCGTTCGTGGGCCTGCGTGGGTGAAGGCGCCGGGGTAGGGGCGACCGGCGGCGCGGACGAGGCGGTAAACCTGCTCGGTGGACGCGGACCAGCCGATGAGCCCGTCGGCGGGCGTTCGTTTTTCGTAGTAAGTGGCTTTGGTGTGGTCCTGCGGGGTGCGGGGGATCGTTCCCGCTTTGATCTGCGGGGCGAGTTCGAGGACGACCTCGGCGAGCACTTCATTGGTTCGTTGGATGAGGTCTTCGGAGTAGTCGTCGGCGAGGACGGGGACTTCGCGCTGGGCGATGATGTCGCCGGCGTCGGGTTCGTCGGTGAGG